>JANQFY010000318.1 GCA_028277585.1 Sedimentisphaerales bacterium | reverse complement strand
GTCCTGATACCAGCGCATCGCCAGCGGCGCGCGCGTCTTCGGTTCCGGCTGGTCCTGGTAGCGCATCACGAAATGCCCGCGCCCGGCATGATCGTAGCGAATGAGAACGGGATTGGCGCCAACTCGAAGGGACACGGGCTGGGTCAGATCAGTGATGGGGGCGCCGTTGACGTACACCGCCGCGGGCGTGAGTACGGGCGAGCTGTGACTTCCGTCCTTCGGGGCGCCCCGGCTCGTCAAGATTGCGGCTCGCGCCGCCCGGGACGTGGTCGCTGACGTCCAGAGGTAGTAGTGCGCGGGGGCGCCGTCCTTCTCGTCGACATAGCGTGTCTCGTTCAATCCGCGGACGGTGCGGCCCAGGCAGATGAAGTCGTCTGTTATGGTACGCTTCAGGCCGTGATAGCCCTGGTGGCCCGGGTCGCCTTCCTTGCCGTAGCGCCAGGAGAAATCGTAGGGGGCGCCAGGGAAACGTCTTGCCACTAATGGCGACCGGAACGGCCGGATCGATCGTTCGCAAGGACGCCAGTTTGGTGTCGAGTTGCTTGATGTCAACATCACTCGCGATCGGCCCCAGCAGGTAGAACTTCGTGCCGTAGCCATGCAGCTTCGTGTCCCAACCCTGGTCGCTCGTCTCGGGTAGCATCGCGGTTTCGGTCAGCGCCTGCGTCTCGACCGCCCAGGCGAAGCGCCGCGCCTCGACGCCGATGAGCTTGTTGTCGGCAGTAACGGGCAGACGGAAATCTCCGTGTGTGTTGTCCATGGTTGGTACGAATGCTACAGTCCATTCACCGGTGAGCGGCTTCTGCTGCACGGGCCGTTTGTCGGGCGAGGGTGGGTTCACATGCGTTTGCCCAGACGTGAAGACAACGACTTGCGCCTCGTACGATTCCAGAGGAAGTCTGACCTGAGTGCCGGTCGCGGTTTCCTTGACCACGCTCAGCGGGCGAACCTTACCCGCCCAGGGGTCCCACAACTCGACGGCGCCCTTGGCCCGGAACTCGACCACAGCGTCGGGCTTGGCGTCCATCACCAGGTAGACATCTCTCGGACCCACTCTGCGGTGTAGGGCGCGGACCGTCTGAGTGATCCCTTGTACGTCTTGCACGAAGGCATTCTGGATGGCATTGACAGCCTGCGTGTTGTTCGCGAAACGACGGCCGCGTGCAAAAGCGCGATCGTTCATCTCGTTCAGTTGTGGATCGCTGCGGTCGGCCCGGTCGGAGGCCGACGGGAGGTTCCCCACCACATAGACCTTGCCTCCCGCCTCAGCGAAAGCGGCGGCCTTGGCAATGCTCGGCCAGCGCACGGCCTGCATATTCGGGAAGACCAGCGCCTGGTACGACGCCTGGGCGGCACGCACGATCAGGCGGCCGTTCGCAACCTCGGCGCGGGCCAGTGAATCGTTGTCGATGAATTCGAAATTGATGCCTGCCTTCATGAGCTGATTGCCCAGGTCGAAGGCGGTGTCCTTGGCGGCTTTGCCGTTCATCTCCGCTTCGAATGGGGCGACCGGGTAGACCACGGCGACATCACAGCACATATGACCCTGGCTCATGAGGTAGGAGAGTCGCTCGAAGTACCGCAGGAAGACGTCCATGTGTCCCCAGTACGGCATGCGGAAATGGTAGCAGGGGGGCGCCCATTCCCAATGGGAGCCGTAGGTGGTGTAGTAGAGACCGTGCAGGTTCAGGAGCGTGCAGCCGTAGAGGTAGTTCTCACGCGTTGCGAACATGAGCAGTTCCGGGGTGGCGCCCCAGCCGAGACTGTGATAGCCCTCGAGCCACACCCTGGGCTGCTGGTACAGGTTGGCGATGGAGGACGAGACCTTGCCTTTGATCAGGTCCGCCCGGCCGCCCGGCGTGTCGTGTCCCGGCGCCGAGTACCAGCGGGTGGCGCGGAAGTAGTCACCGAACTCATGCGGATTGCGACCCCGGCCGCCGCTGTCGCAGCCGAAGATCATGCCGCGTGACGCGTGCCAGTCGTAGATGGGCTTGAAGTAGCGTTCCTCCATCAGGCTCATGCGGACATCCGCATAGTCCATCCGTACCTTGGGTGTGATGTCCCCCATGTCAGCCCACATGGCGGGCAGTACCTCGATCAGGTCGTAACCCTTGCGCTGGCGGAACTCCTCGGCGAAATCCACATTCCATGCGAACTTATCGACGCCGATGTGCAGTTCGTCGTTGAAGAAGTAGTTCAGCCCTTTGGACGATCGGCCGGGGTTGCGGTCCTCGAAGGGCTGGAAGAAGCCGCGAATGACCGTCTCGCCCGAACCGAGCATGAGCGGATTGAGCGACCCAGGTTTCCGCGTGGCGCGAAACGTCCAGATCTCCCAGTCGCCGGCCGGCGCCGTCCAGGTGATCTTGCCGTCCTTTGTGAAGGATGTCAGATCGATGCCCCCGCGCTGGATACGTCCCTTGTCGATCGGATAGGCCCGGGCGGCGAACTGATCCGCCTGGTATGGGACAGTGGCCGTTTCGCCGCTACGTACACGCCGTTTCGTCCCCGTCTCGAGTTGGATCGCGTTCAACTCAGGCTTGTGGTAGAACAATTGATAGAAGAGATTCTTCGCACCCCGCGGCCAGTCGAGCGTGTACGTGCTCAAGCCGATCCCCATGCTCAGCTTGCCGCACGCTTCGGAGATCTTCGAGTAGACATCCCACCAGGCTTCGGTGAAGATCTGCGGCTCACCCGTGTCGGTTAGCCAGCCTGGTGTGTCGAAGTGGGAGTAGTTCACCTGCACGCCGCCAATGCCTTTGCGGTGCAGTTCCCGGATCTGGCCGATCATGCGGTCGGCGTCCAGTTCGTCGCCGGTCCACCACCAGAAGGGGACTTCCCCGTATCCGGGGGGCGGGGATTGGAAGCCGGGCAGGGCGTCGAGGTCCGCGTCGCGACTGGGGTAGCCCAGGGCTCCGCGGGGTGGTTTGGGTCGCTTTGCCGGGTCGCTGAATGCGGGATCGCCGGCCCAGGAAGTCCCCGACCCCGCCAACCAGAGAACGATCCATGCGATGACCACAGCGTCCCTGCGATTTCTCATCGTCCACTCCACGGTCTCGACCGGATTGCCCGGCTGGCATTTTCGCTTCGCTGAGGAGATGAAACACGAGCGCGACCACCCTCGGGATCGGCGCTGTTCCCAACACCGATCCCCAAGGGCGTCGCGTTTGTTGCAGTCAATACTACCGCGGCTCAGCCCAGCAACGGCTCGGCCCATTTCTTGCGCCAGGGCTTCCACGGGCCCTTGTCGCCTTCCTGACGTAGGAGTTTCATGACCTTTTCATTGGAGGTCGTATTGGTCTTCGGGTCCCAGCGGACTTTGAGGCCTCGTCCGACAGCGTTCATCGCCATCGCGACATGGCCCGGGACGATGGAGCGATGTGACACTTCCACCGGTGTGATCGTCGTCTTGCGCGACTGGACGCAATCCAGGAAGTTGCCCTGATGATCGTCCGAACGGTACACATCGGCGCTGCCCGGATTGAAGTCACGCTTGGTCCAGGCGGGGTTCGAGGCGCTGAACCCGCCGCGCGTGACATAGACCCAGCCCTCGCTACCCAGATACAGACAACCCATGCGGTTCTTGTTGGATATCCGGGTCGTCACGCCGGAGGCGTAGGTGCACTTGAACTCATATTGCCACGCGGCGTCCCAGACGTCGGTCCTCTGGGGCGCCGCGTGGCAATATGAGTTCAAGTGCACCTACGGCTCCGGCGTG
>JANQFY010000204.1 GCA_028277585.1 Sedimentisphaerales bacterium | reverse complement strand
AGTTGGGTGGCGACCACGCCGGCCAAAATCTCCGCATTCTCCTGAGCCAGCGTCCCGGCCAGCGTTCCGGGCCCTGTCCCGCAGACCATCGCCATGGGCCCGATGCTGACAGGCTGTCCCGCCAGCGCGAATTCCTGGACGATGTCGAGCCCATCTCCTGGCAACTGAAGGGGGCTGATCGGTTCGAGGAAAGCCTCGACCATGGGCCGGGCGCGGAGGGCTTCGGCGCCGCCCGCTAACGTGCGGTAGATCTCGAGAATGTAACGCGCGGTCGCTCCATTGCGGACCCAGCAGCGGGTGGGCTTGCCCGTCCCCTTGACCAGTTCAGCCGTGAGAAAGACGTCTCGGTATTGTTCAGAGATCCCCTCGGGTTGCGCCATCGCGCCGACGATCGTGATGTTGTCCAAAGCGTCACCCAGTCGGATGGCGTCCCGCGTATCCTGGATCGTTGCGGGTCGCCTCTGGCTTGTCTGACCATCGATCCAGGCGTACTGACCTGGACTGGACATCAGGAGGAAGTCACCTTGTCCATAACGCGCGGCGTATCTGGGGTCCCGTCCATAGAGCGTGTATGTCTTGCTCGCCTGAGCCACGGAATCTGTCACGAGTTGCTCAGGCAGTCGCGCAATCTTGTGGTCGCGATCGATCTCGGCGCCGGCCTGAGTGAGTAGATCCAACACCTCGTCGTGATGGACCATCACGCCCGTGCCCCGGAGGATTCTCATACTGGCGTCGTGGATGTCCCTGATCTCGCGGTCGGACAGAATGCTGACGGTCATGCGTGCCATGGCGTGTTCCTGGTCTCAGGTGATGGGCTCATACCACAGATCAACGGGTCTCTGCACGCCCTCGGGTCGGAAGGGCAGTTCAATCTTCCTCCCTGCGCCTGCTGACTGATACCCCGCGTAGAGAACCTCCTGGACGAGGCGTCCATCCTCGCCGGTCGCCTGGGGTTTTTCCTTGCCGCGCACGCAGCGGGCGAAGTGGTGCATCTCCTGGGGGAACCCGTAGTTCCAGAGTTCTTCGAAGACGGGATACGTCCAGCCCTTGGTGGTGGGGGCCTTCTCGACGGCGTACCCGTAGCCGTGCGCGCTGAAGGTGGGCAGGGCGTTGCCCATGTGCAGATCGGCATAGGTCACGCCGCCCTCGCCATAGATTTCGATGCAGTCGTCCATGCCGCCGCGTCGCGCCCAACTGTCCTCGATCATACCGACCGCGCCGCCGGCGAACTCCAGGATGCAGATCGAGTTGTCCTCACCCTTGGTCTTGTCGGTGTGGACGTAGGTGCCCATCT
The DNA here is from genome assembly GCA_028277585.1 of Sedimentisphaerales bacterium. GTDB lineage: Bacteria > Planctomycetota > Phycisphaerae > Sedimentisphaerales > Anaerobacaceae > Anaerobaca. The sequence continues at coordinate 37,641 of JANQFY010000204.1, read as the reverse complement.
GGCAAAAGACGTTCTTGATCTTGGGTCGGCCCAGAAACCAGTAGCAGAAGGCGATGCCGTGACAGCCCATGTCCATGAACACGCCTCCGCCGGACTGCTCAACATCCCAGAACCAGTCGCCGTGCGGGCCGAAGTGTTTCTCGCTCTGCTTGACCAGATAGATCTTGCCGAACGCGCCCTGGTCGGCCATCTCCTTGGCCTTGACGTACTTGGGCGTGAAGAACAACTCCTCCGCGTACATCAGGAGCACGCCCTCTTTGCGGCAAGTGTCAATCATGACATCCGCCTCTTCCAGGGTCATGCACAGCGGCTTCTCGCAGACCACATGCTTGCCGGCTCGAGCGATGTCAACGGTCATCTGCGCGTGCAGGCGGTTCGGTGCAGTGATTGTGACCATCTCGATGTCCTTTTCCAGGAGCATCTGCTTGTAGTCGGTGAAGACGCGCGGGATTTCGTACCTCTTCGCAAGCTTCTCGGCATTGCCCGGCGTGGGGGAGGCGACGGCGACGACCTCGGCCTCCTCGGGCATGAGGCGAAACGATTCGGCGTGGATGTCCGCCTCGAACCGGGAACCGATGATGCCGACTTTGACCTTGCCTTTTCCTGACATGATTCTCGCACCTCCAGTCTCTCCATATAGGTCCCATAGGACCTATAGGACCTACAGCAGTTGTCAGAGTGTCCAGCCTTCTCGGTAGTCGTAGTGCAGGTACTCGTTGGCTTCGTCGGAGTTGGTGACTCTTAAGTTCGCGCTGTCCCACAAGAGTTTCCCACCTCCCATCCGCACGCAAACCGTTCCCAACAGAACCGCCTCGGTCAGTGGCCCGGCGAATCTGTCGAAGGACGATCGCGTGGGCGTCCCTTCTTTGCAGGCCTTGATCCATTCGGCGTGATGGCCGATCGAGCGGGGCAACGTCTTCGGTGGTCGCTTGTAAGCCTTCATCTTCGCTTCGGGGATCAGACGGGGGCTGTGCCCACCCCAACCTTCGACATACATTTTGCCTTTATCGCCCACGAAGATCAGTCCATCCTCGCGTGACAATTCGCGCCCCTCGTCCAGTTCCGGCGGCCGGGCCGGGATGATGCCGCCGTCGTACCAGTGCAACGTCACCGGAGGCATGTCGCCCCGCGCCGCGAACTCGTAATGCACGGTGGACGCCAGGGGCAGCGTCTCGTCGTTGAACAGTGTCGAACTGGCGCACAGGCTCTTTGGCGCATCCAACTTGAGCGCCGAGAAGACGGGCGCGAGGTTGTGGATGCCCATGTCACCCAGGCCGCCGGAGCCGAAGTCCCACCAGCCGCGCCAGCGGAAGGGATGATACGCCGGGTGGTAGGGACGCTGCGGCGCCGGCCCGAGCCAGAGATCCCAATCGAGCGTGTCGGGGACTTTCGGCGTATCCTTCGGTCGGTCGATCCCCTGGGCCCACAGGAGTTGGTCGCCATGAGTGGGGCGGTCGGACCAGGCGTGCACCTCGCGCACCGGGCCGATCACACCGTCCCAGATCCATTCGTTGATCAGGCGATTGCCCTCAAACGCCATCCCCTGGTTGCCCATCTGCGTGGCGACGCCAGCCTGACGCGTGGCTTGGCCCAGCGCGCGAGCCTCGTAAACCGTTCGCGTCAGGGGCTTCTCGCAATAGACATGCTTGCCCATCTTGATCGCCCACATCGAGATGACGGCGTGGGTGTGATCCGGCGTACCTATCACCACCGCATCGATGTTCTTCTCTTCGTCCAGCATCCTGCGGAAGTCACGGTACTTCTTCGCCTTGGGATAGCGCTTCATCGTTCTGGCCGAATGCGCGTCATCCACATCGCAGAGTGCGACGATGTTCTCGCTGTTGACGCTGTTGATGTCACTTCCACCCTGGCCGCCCACGCCGATCCCGGCGATGTTGAGCTTCTCACTGGGCGGTGTCCGTCCCGCGCCTCCCAGCACATGTCGCGGGACGATCGTGATGGTCGCGGCGATGGCGCCGGCCGTTCCCAGGATTGTACGCCGCGAAATCACCTTCCTCCCGTTTGTCCGGCTTGCCCTCTGATGGTCCATGCTTCTGCGCCTCCCAATGACGAGTCTGTCGCGGGTGCCATGCCCATCTCCGTACCGCCGAGATCTGTCCAGGATTATGTCCCATAGGCCCATTTGACGACAGCAAAAAACCTTGTATCACCGGACGGAATGATGATAATGGGGCCCATGGAGCCCGAGGGCTTCCCGGCCTGACGGCGACAGGCCTATCCGGAAACGGGTGGAATGTCCGAAGTCAACACCAGTGAAGTAGGAGAAGACCCACCATGAGCCAAACTACGAACACGAACACATCACGTCGCGATTTCCTGAAGACAACCGGCCGGATTGCTGCGACCTCCGCTCTGGTAACGGGGATCGCTCCGAGTCTTCATGCCGCTGGGAGCAACACCATCAATGTTGCTCTGATTGGTTGCGGTGGCCGCGGTGGCGGTGCGGCCAACAACGCCTTGTCCGTCAAGGGGCGTGGCCCGATCAAGCTCGTCGCCATGGCGGACGTCTTCGAGAGCAAGCTCAGTAGCCGCTACAAGTACTTGAAAGACAGACACGGCGTCAAGGTGGATGTGCCCAAGAGCCGGCAATTCCTCGGTTTCGACGGTTACAAGAAGGCGATGGATTGCCTGCGTCCGGGCGACATCGCGATCTTCACGACCCCGCCGGCGTTCCGCTGGGTGCACTACCCTTACGCGATCGAGAAGGGGCTCAACGTCTTCATGGAGAAGCCCGTCACCGTCGACGGCCCCACCAGCAAGCGCATGTTCAAGATCAACGAAGCCGCCAAGGCGAAGAACCTCAAGGTGGGTGTGGGTCTGAATTCGCGTCACGCCCGACACCTGCAGGAGCTGGCCAAGCGCGTTCACGACGGCGAGATCGGTGAGATCATCATGGAGCGAGGCTACCGGATGCACGGCCCGGCCGCGTTCTTCCAGTCTTTGCCCAAGCCGGCGGGCATCAGCGACCTGATGTATCAGATTCAGCGATTCCACAGCTTCATCTGGGCCAGCGGCGGCAACTTCAACGACTTCTACATTCACATCGTTGACCACCTGTCCTGGATGAAGAACGCCTGGCCCGTCAAGGCGCATGCTGTGGGGGGGCGGCACTACAAGACGAGCCCCGACGGTGTGGCGTATGTGGACCAGAATTTCGACACGTATTCCGTGGAATACACCTTCGCCGACGGGACGAAGCTCCTCTTCGACGGGCGTTGCATGAACGGCTGCCACAGCAATTTCTCGAGCTATATCCACGGCACCAAAGGCAGTGCTATCGCTTCCCGGAGAGGCGATTGCGGCGGACCTTCGGCGATCTTCAAGGGGCAAGCCCCGAATCGGTCGGACATGGTCTGGCAAGCCCGAATCCCCCGCGATCAACAGGACTGGTACCAGAACGAATGGGACGACCTCGTGGACGCCATTGTCAAGGACGAGCCGTACAACGAAGTGGATAGCGGTGTGACTGTCAGTCTCGTCAGCTCGATGGGGCGCATGGCGGCCCACACGGGTGTGGAGATCACCTACGACCAGATCCTGAACAGCGAGCATGAGATGGCGCCTGGTCTGGACAAGCTGACCATGGATTCGCCGGCGCCGCTGAAGCCCAATTCCGAAGGTCGATATCCGGTCCCGCAGCCGGGCATTGTCACCGATCGGGAATACCGGGATTTCGCCTAGCACACATCGTTCGGATGTGATTCAACGACTGCCGGTCCCAGTCGGACTGGGGCCGGCGGTCGGTTCATTCTGTCTGTGTCTTGGTTCGCGGAGAGACGGGTGATTTCGGGGTCGCGGTAGCAGGCATGCAGGTTACGACGGGAGCGTACGCTTCCGCACCACACAGGAGCATATCAGATGCGACCATTCTGTTGGGCTATGTTGTTGGCCGTCTGGTTGGCGGCGCCGACGAGTCTCGTCCGGGCGACCGACTGGCCCCAGTGGCGCGGGCCGTTCTTCAATGGTTCGACGGATGAAACGGACCTGCCCACCTCCTGGAGCGAGACGGAGAACATCGCGTGGATTCGGCCCTTGCCCGGGCCCAGCGGGGCGACACCGGTTATAGCAAGCGGTAAGGTCTTCGTCCCTTCCACCGTCAAGGGTTCCGGTGAGTTCGTCGCCCTGTGTTTGGAGGCCGCCACTGGCAAGGTGCTTTGGCGCCAGCGCATCGGAGACGACACGCGACGGTTTCCTCGCAACAATCTGGCGTCGCCGTCGGCGGTCACGGATGGTCGGCGCGTCTTCTTTCTGTATGGCAACGGGGAGTTCGTTGGCTTCAACGTCGATGGACAGCGACTGTGGTCACGGAGCATCGAAAAGGAGTACGGCAATCTGGCGTTGCAGTTTGGCTACAGCAACAGCCCTTTGTTGTACGAGGGCAAGCTCTTCATCCCGGTGATTCGCCGCAACAAGCCCTATCGTGCGCCCAAGGCGGACGGCCCTCTGGAGTCGTTCGTTATGGCGCTGGACCCGGCGTCGGGGCAGACGCTCTGGAAGCAGCCCCGCCGGACCGATGCGTTCGATGAAGGCATGGAGACGTACTCGACGCCGATCCCGTTGCTGCGTGAGGGCAAGGTCGAGTTGTTGAACACGGGCGCCGACTTCATCACGGCGCACGATCCCGCGAACGGCGCAGAACTCTGGCGCTTCGAATACTGGCGCGAAAAGGTGCGGGATTCGCGGGTCATCCCCTCACTGGTCAGCGGCGCTGGTCTGGTGTTTGGGACACGCCATAAGAACAAGGGACTGTTCGCGCTGGCGCCTGCAAAGGGCGGCGATCCTGCCCGTATCATCTGGGAGTTCGACGCCGCGGCCCCCGATTGCAGTACGCCGTGTTTCTATCGGGATCGACTCTACGTGCTGGACGGTATGAAGCACGGCAAGGTCATCACGTGTCTCGATCCGAAGACGGGGCATGCGTATTGGCAGGGCAAGGTCGGCGGGCGCGGTCCCTGGCGGGCGTCACTGACGGCCGGTGACGGCAAGCTGTATTGCATCAATGAGACGGGGGAGGTCGTCGTGCTCCGCGCCGGAGATGAACGTTTCGAGATCCTCTTTGAGACCAAAATCGACGAGCCTCGCATCCAGTCGTCGATCGCCATCGCCGACGGTCGTCTCTACATTCGGACCGCCGAGAATCTCTACTGTGTGAGCAAAAACTAGCCCCGCTGCGTCTCTGTCGATGCGGGATTGAGCGGGCAACGTTCGCAAGCGAAAGGGAGCCAGCTATGGAGCAACAGCCTCACGCACCCACATCCGAATCATCGCAACCTTCGCGCCGCGCCTTCCTGGGTTGGACGGGCAGGTTCGCCACCGGCTCGGCCCTGATGGGCGCCGCCATGCCGCGGGCTCACGCCGGAGAGAACAATACGATCAAGGTTGCGCTCGTCGGTTGCGGCGGGCGGGGCACCGGCGCCGCGGCCAACGCGCTAATGGTTCCGAGCGGTCCGATCAAGCTGGTGGCGCTGGTCGATGTCTTCCCGACCCGTGTCGAGCGCAGCTACAAGAACCTGAAGAAACGGCGTTCGCGTCAGGTGGATGTACCCAAGGAGCGTCAGTTCGTTGGTTTTGACGGGTATCGCAAAGCGATGGATTGTCTCGATCCGGGTGACGTCGTGATTCTGGCGACCCCGCCGGCGTTTCGCTGGGTGCACTTCAAGTACGCGATCGAGAAGGGGCTCAACGTCTTCATGGAGAAACCCGTCACGGTCGACGGTCCCACCACGCGTCGCATGATCCAACTGGGCAAGGAAGCCGACAAGAAGAACCTCAAGGTGGGTGTCGGCCTGATGGTGCGTCACTGTCGAGGGCGCCAGGAATTGCTCGAGCGCGTCCGAGACGGCGAGATCGGCGAGATCATCGCCATGCGGGGTTATCGCATGAGCAACCGCTCGGCTACGGCGCCGCGTAGGCCTGCCGGCGTCAGCGAATTGCTGTATCAGATCGCCGAATTCCACAGCTTCCTCTGGGCCAGCGGCGGACTCTTCAGCGACTACTACATCCACCAGATCGATGAGTGCTCCTGGATCAAAGGCGCCTGGCCCGTCGAGGCCCACGCCCTGGGCGGACGGCACTTTCGAGGTGACTCCGTAGATCAGAACCTCGACAGCTACGCCGTCGAGTATACCTTCCCCGATGGGACCAAGCTCTTCTACAACGGGCGCCATATGACCGGCTGCAAGAGTGGTTTCTCCACCTACGCCCACGGCACGAAGGGGGCGTGCATTATCTCCACGTCGGGCCATGCGCCGGGCAAGGTGCGCACCTTCAGCGACCAGAACATGAAGAACCTCATCTGGCGCGTGCGGCAGCCGGAGCCCAGCCCCTACCAACTCGAATGGAACGACCTGATCGACGCGATCCGCGAGAACAAGCCGTACAACGAGGTCGAGCGCGGCGCGATCGCCAGTATGGTCACGTCGATGGGCCGCATGGCGGCGCATACGGGGCAGGTCATCACCTACGATCAGATGCTCAACTGCGAGCACGAGTTTGCCCCGGGCCTTGAGATGCTGACGATGGAGTCGCCCGCGCCGCTGAAGTCCAACGCCGATCGCGCCTACCCCGTTCCTCAACCTGGTATCCTCAAGGATCGGGAGTATAAGGAATTCACCTAGAATCGGTTTCGCGCTCGCAACGTATCGTGTGGCAGCGTCAAGCCGTGGCGAAGCGCAGGCTTGGCGATGGTTCTTGAGCGAGTCCGCACATACCGTCGCCAAGGCTTGTCGCCTTGACGATGCCACCCTTCGGTTTCACGTAATCCGACGATCAGAGTCTGGCTACGGCGGACTTCATTCGCTCGAGGCCTTCCAGGAGCGTCTGGCGCGGACAGCCGAAGTTCAGTCGGACGTAGCCCGGCCCCTGGAAGTCCTTGCCGTTGGATAGTCCCACCCCCGCCTCCTCGAAGAAGCGCATCGGATTGGGCAAATTCAGGGCTCGCGTATCGATCCAGGCGAGGTAGGTTGCCTGTACGTCGTCCATCGTCAGGCCCGGAATTTCGTCGTTGATGACGCGGTGGACCAGGTCCTTGTTGGCTCGCAGGTACTCGATCAGGGCGGCCCGCCACGGTTCGCCGTCACGGTAGGCGGCCAGGCACGCTGCGTAGCCCATCGCGTTAGGGAACGGGACGATTCCCTCACGGGTCCGCTTGAACCGGTGCCGCAATTCGTCGTTCGGGATGACCGCAAACGCGCAGTTGAGTCCGGGGACATTGAATGTCTTGCTGGGCGCCATCAGTGTGATGGTGTTAGCGGCGATCTCGGGACTCAGCGACGCCGTGGGGATGTGGTCGTGCCCGTCCAGGATCAAATCGCAGTGGATCTCGTCGGAACACACGACGATGTTACGCTCCAGGCACAGCTCCGCCGCTCGCCTCAATTCGTCTGGATCAAAACGCCGGCCCACGGGATTGTAGGGGCTGCACAGCAGCAGAACGCGCGAGCGGGGCGATATCTCGCGCTCCAATCGCTCGATGTCGAACGTGAAACGCTCGTTCTCCCTGATGAGCGGGACTGTCTTGAGCGTTCGATGCGACAGGGGCGGGGCCGCCAGGAAGGGGGGATAGGCCGGCGTGAAGGTCAGGACGTCGTCGCCTTCGTCGCCGAACGCCCGGCAGACGACGTTCAGGGCGGGCACCAGCCCGGGCAGCCAGACGATCCAGGCCGGGTCGATGGTCCAGCCATACATCTGCGCCATCCGCGTGATGAGTACGTCCTTCAGTTCGGCCGGCGGGCCGGCGTAGCCGAACACGCCGTGGTCGACGCGCCGGTGCAGCGCCTCGATCACCGGCTCGGGGGCTCGGAAGTCCATGTCCGCCACCCACATGGGGACAATGTCCCGGCCTCGGTACCGGCCCCACTTCAGACTGTCCGTGCCGCGTCGTTCGATGATGATGTCGAAATCAAAACTCATTCTCTGGATGCTCCAACTCACATAACGCGGCCATCCCAGTGCCGCCGCAAACGCATCGCATCTTACCATGCGAGCGATCGATCCGCCATTGCTTGCCACCTCCTCTCATTGCGTAAGACGAAACGTATGATTCAGGGCTTTGTGCAGCCTCAGACGTCATTCCGAGCCCGCCGGGGAATGCTCCCGCCTGTGATCGACAGATAGCTATTCCAGTGATGACTCAAGCTGCGAGTGGCCACGTGTTGTCAATGTCACGACAATATGCTACTGTGGTGGGGTGGTATATGTGAGGAAGTGCCCGCAGGGAGAAGCCTTGGTGAAGATACAGACGCACGTTATGAGAGCCGCGGCGATTGCCGCCGCCTGTGTAGTATTATCAGCCACCGGAGGATGCCCATCCACCGAGAAGTCTACCGAGCGGCCGACACTTGGCGAGAACCTTGCTCCGAGACTGGAAAGCGTCGTCGACTGTGGCGGCGACGTCCCACAAAAGGAAGTGCTTTCATTCCCCGACCTTGCCGGGTGCACGCGGATCGAGGTTACCTACTTCCCCTCAACGCTGAGAGCGATGGGTTTCTGGGGCGGGGGACGTCTCCTCGACCCAAACGAGAGACTGTACCTTGAGACCCTCAAGACCATCGTGGTTGACGATCCGAGCCGGATCGCGGTTCTCGTCCAGGGCTTGCAGGCGGGTTCTTACGTTGGCTGTTTCGGTAGGCCCTTCATGGATCGAACAGCGGATGTAACCTGTTATCGTGGCGAGGAACGCGTGATATCGTTCGAGGACTATGGCTTCCGCATTCGCACGGAAGATGGCCACTCGTTCGACTATAGTAGCGATCCGATGCGACTTGAGGACGTCGCCCCTGAAATCTACCCCTTTGCTGTACGAAGACACTGTGCAAGCCTCCTGTACCGAATGGGCGTACAGGTTGTCAGCAGGGCCCGTCCGGGGCAGGCCTGGCCCGCGCCAGACGAGTGGAACGACGCGGTCTTCCAGCGGTTCCTCGCGAGGCGCGGGACACCCGTTCCGAACGACCCGCAGACGCTGAAGTACATCGCCCAGCAGTTTGTCTGTCCCAGCGCGCGTGACGGGAGGTGCCACTATGCCATGAATCCGAACTGCACATCCGATTCACCCGCCGATATGGTGCTGTTGTTCGAGACGAGACCAGGCTGGAACCAGCACGGTGGCCCGGAGTTGTTCACATTCGACAACCACCTCCCGACAGGCGGGTGCGTTTTGCTCAAAGGCGGTGATTGGGCCAAGAGGGAGTACCCGGTTGTGAAGTTCATTCGCACCGAAAAGGAACTCCAGGCCCTTCGCTGGGAATAGCCTCCGGCGTAAGATGAGGTCTGCATCACGATCGAAATGCGTAGCTCGACGCTGCAAGGGGTGATTTCACCCCCGGTGATCTCCGGACTGCCACCTCGAAGGTCAGAGGATCTCACCGCAAGATATCAGCCCCCATTAACAAAGGGGCCGGTGTTATCCAGCCCATCTGCAAGACATGTTCTTGGCATACGGACGCGCGGATTTGCCTCTAGGGGGCTGAGAAGCGAGAGGCTCGTTGGCCGATCGGCTGGCGACGCTGTCCAGGCATTCTCTTTCATTTTCCCTGCAGGAATCGGTTGAGTCACTGGGTGGGCGGGTCGTAGAATGGCCCCGGCGCATTGTGGATGCGTCGGATGATTCGGTGCGGATGGCGAAGGACTGGTGTTCCGGGGGACCGTGATATGGGCGCCAAAGTCAAGGCCGTGGGGCGGCGGGCCGCACCCAAAGGGCTCGCTCGTCTGAGAACCTATGCCAAGGGCAAGGAGATCCTCGTCCTCGGCCCCAGCACGGCCGGCAAGACCAAGTTCGCGCAGTATCTGCGACTCGGCGCCCTCGATGCCGAGGGCACGCGCGAGATGACCTACCACATCACCAAATCGCCCACGTTCGTCGTCAACGTCGGCCCGGACGGCCAGCTCGCGCTCAACGTCCGCCGCGCGGTCGATACGCCGGGCCAGACCGGCCCGATCCAGCACGCCAGTCTGGTCGGCCTGCGCAAGCCGCACGCCGTCATCATTCTGCTGGACAGCAGCAAGGCGGCTCGGACTTCGATCTCCTGGCTGCGCCTCTTCTGCAACCGCCTGGATACCGTCCTGCGCCGAGGTTCCTACACGAAACGCAAACTCCGCGAAGTGGTCGTCCTCCTGAACAAACGGGACAAGATCAGCAAGAGCCAGTTCGAAGAACTCCAAGAGAGCGTGCGGGAGGAACTGGATCGCTATCTGTCTGTGGCGCTGGGCAAGAAGCGAGCCCACGCCGTCCCCATCATGGAGTGCATCTCCATCCAGACCCCCCAGGGAAGCGCCCTGATCGACCAGGTCATCGCCCACCTCGCTCAGCGCTTGGCGTGAAAGCGTGTGGCCCTAAGGCCGGATGGCGCTCAGGCGCGAAGTCTCTTGCGCATTCCGAATACGGTGGCCATTGCCGAAGCCAGCAGGACGGCCGAACCGGGCAGGGGTACGACATGCTCGGTCATCTCGAAGCTATCGATATTCAAATCGATCGTATCATGCACGGCTCTGGTGATCGTGCCAGCTCCTGACGGGATGGTCTTGAGGCGGTAGTCATAATCGATCCACGCCGCGTGAGCTGTGACCCCATTGGTTGTGATCTTGCGAGCATACAGGTTCGTGTAAGTGTCATACGCCTGGACATTGAATTGGTGCCGATAGCTGGAGGCAGGGGCGTATTCGTAGATGTAGTCCGTCGTATAGGCGCCGTTCTCCGGATCGCCATTATTGTTAGCGCTGCCGTCGGAGGGATAGTACTGATTGATCAGGTCCAGATCCATCCCCGTGAGGGTCAGTGCCGTGATGCCCGCATACGTCAGTTCCTTGCGATATCCGATTGAAGGATAAACCTTGGAAAAACCCGTCAGGGTGACGTCGCCATTGGCCTTGGTCTCCACCACCGCCGGCAGGTCCGTATCGTAGGTGCCCTGGATGGTGAAGGCGTCGCCGGCGCTGAAAAGCGTTACGCTCCCGTCGGGGCTGGTCAGGGTCTCGTCGTACGTGCCCCGAATGGTGAAATCATACAGGTCGGCCTGAGCCGGTGTCCACGAGATTCCGAGAATGGCAATGAGGGCGACAAACAGGGCGGCTCCAGCTTTCATCAGATACTCCTCCGCGTGCTTGTATGCACGGTGTGTTCCAGTGACATTCAGCCTAACTACTATAGCATGTCACCGGTGACATGTCCAGCGAAATGCGTCCTGCCAGGCACAAACCCTAGGGCGTCTACGGACGTCGCCCGCGATTGCTGATTCCGGTGGCCTCTCACGTATCGGGGACGGCAGGGACGCTGCTTGCCGCCCAATGCGCGTAGTGGGTTGTCGGGATGGGCCATGCGATGTTATACTTTATCGGGCCGATCGAGAAGTCGTAATGAAGGAGATGCCATGGACAAGCCCACTAACGTCGCTGTGGTCCCTGTGCTGCTCGTCATGGCGGTGGTCTCCGCCGCTTCTTCAGGTCCCCGCGCCGATCGCGGCGGTTCGGAGTGGCCGGACTTCCACGGTCCCGGCCGGATGAACAAGTCGTCCGAGAAAGGGCTGCTGCGCGAATGGCCCGAGGGTGGGCCCCGCAAGCTCTGGACCTACTCGTCCTGCGGGCGGGGATACTCGGGCGTCTCGATCGCTGAGGGGATGATCTTCACCGCCGGGGATTTCGACCGCCAGGAGATGGTCCTGGCGCTGGATATGGACGGCAAGCTGGTTTGGCAACAGCCCAACGGCGCCGCCTGGCGCCGGTCGAGTCCGGGCTCGCGCGCGACGCCGACCTACAGCGACGGGGCGGTCTACCATTTGAATCCGTTGGGTCGCCTGGCGGCCTACGATGCCAAGTCCGGCAAGCCGCTCTGGGCGGTGGATCTCGAGGCCGAGTTCGATGCGATGTACGGCATCTGGGCCCTTTCCGAGAACGTGATCGTCGAGGGCGATAAGGTCCTTTGTATGCCGGGCGGACCCAGGGGCCGTATCGTCGCCCTGGACAAGCGGACGGGCAAGACCCTCTGGGCGAACACCGAGATCAAGCACTCGGCCGCTTACTGTTCCGGCCTGGTCGTTACGTACGAGGGCGTTCGCCAGTTGATTACGCTGACCCAGCGATCGGTGGTCAGCGTGGATGTCGAGACGGGCAAACTGCTTTGGTCGGCGCCGTTCGTACCCCGGTCGCCTCAGAATGCGCTGACGCCCGTGTTCCACGACGGGTACGTCTTCATCGCCTGTGGGCATTCTTCGGGTGGGCGCTTGATCAAGCCCGACCTGGCGTCCCGGACGGCTGAAACGATCTGGCACCGCGAGGAACTGGACGATTGTCACAGCGGCGCACTGCTGATCGACGGCCGACTTTACGGCACCGCCTGCCGGGTGGGGGGCAAGAACTTCTACTGTGTCGATTTCCTCACGGGTAAGACCATCAAGCTCGACGACTCGCTGGGCAAGGTGGGGATCACCTACGCCGATGGGAGGATCTACGCCCTGAACCATCGCGGTACGATGTTCCTTTTGGATCCGACGTCGGACGGGTTCGATGTCGTCAGCCAGTTCGAGCTGAAGCGCAGGCCCACCAACACGTACCTCGCCCATCCCGTTGTCTGCGGCGGCAGGCTCTATCTCCGCGGCGGTTCCGACCTCCACGCCTACGACATCCGCGCCCGGTGAGTCGTTGGCCTGATCGAGTAACAGTCGGCCGAAGCCCTCGGGTTACTTCTCGCCTACGGCTTCACTCAGTTCGACGATGCGCAACTCCAGACGCTTGAATTCGCGACTGATACTGGGCCGTTGCAGCATGACCCAGCCAAAGACGCTGACGAAACCCATCCAGAGGTTGCAGAAGAGAAAGATGGTAGCGTGCATGATCTTCGGCCCGGTCTGATCGGTCTTGAAGAACGCCACGGCGGTGTAGATCATCGGCGCCAGGAGAATGATGTATTGCAGGTACACCGCGACCAAGACCCAGCGCATCCTCTGGCCGTGGCAGTCGCGTAACCAGTTGAAGATGGTCTCCTCCTTCGTTTCGTCGTACGCCTCCGGGCTGTCGATTATCTTCTTGAGTTGTTCCCGGTCCATTTGTGGACTCCTCGAAAAGGTCATTCGTCGATGTACTTGCGCCACAGGTCCTTGAGTTCCTTTCGCGCGTTGTGTAGACGGGACCTGACGGTTCCTTTGGGAATCTTCAGGGCGATGCTGATCTCGGTAACGCTGAGTTGCTCGAAATAGTAAAGGCTCAGGACCACTTTCTTCTTCACATCCAGCTTCTCCAGCAACTCCCTGACGGCGCTGTCCTCTGCGGTTCCAGACCGATGGCGCCGGCAGGCTTCTCGATCCGTGTTCTGACGCCGCTGGTTCCTCCTGATCCAGTCCATCGCCTTGCTGGTTGTGATGCGGTACGCCCAGGCCCTGAAATGGGCCGGTTCGCGGAGCCGCTTGATTCCCTTGATGATGGCCAACCAGCTCTGTTGCGTGATATCCCAGGCGATATCGCCGTCACCTACCAGGCGGCAGGCGTGTCGCCAGAGGGGCTTGTTCCACCTCGATACCAGGGCTTCCAGCGCCTGGACCCTGCCGGCCTGGCAATCGATGACCAGAATCTCGTCGATGATCTGTTTGGATGCCTTTGCCATTTCATTCATTCTAGACGCTTCAGCGCGTCGAGTGGCTCATTCTTCTCGACGAAAAAGCAGACCATCCAGCGGCGTCCCCAATGGCGGCCGTTTTGTTTCCTTGAACCCCCGTCTCGGTGGTGCTATAGTCGCTTGCAGCATATTGCAATCAGAATTCCTTGGGTCTTAACCTATTGGAGGGCATTGCCATGTGTGAACACTGCACGAGACGGGACTTCTTGGGAGCGGGAGTGGCCAGCGGGGTGATGCTCGCCGGCGCCAGTTGGTCGCACGCCTGGGCGGCCGGATCGCCGCGTTCTCAACCTCCTGGAAAATCAACCATCTGCGTCGTCTTCAGCGGTACCCCCGCGCCGGTGGATCGCGACTGGGGCGCCGACGACACGCAAGTGCAGGCGATGAAGGCGCGCCTGGCCAAGGCCGAGAAAGACCTGGGCAACATCAAGCTGGTGATGGGCCCGTCCAACAGCGCCGAGCAGACGGCCGCATTGCTCAAGAAGGCCGGGCCCGAAGCGCCGGTTCTCGCGATCAACGTGCGGAACTTCGCGCTGACGCGGGTCGTCAAGCCGATCCTGGACGGCGACCATCCGATGGTCGTCTTCTCGCTGCCCGCCAGTGGTCACGACTGGATGTACTCGCCCCGCTGGCACCGCCGGGGGCACCGCGTCACCCTCATGGCCAGCAGTGACTACGACGAACTCGAGCGCGCCCTTCGTCTACTGAGGGTCGTGCCCATGATGAAGCAGACCCGCATTCTTCTGTTCCCGCCTGCCCGCGGTACGGCGGCCGCCCAGTCTCCCGAGCAGGTCAAGAAATGCCTCGGGGCCGACGTCGTGGCGATGGAAGAGAATCGCTTTGACGAGATGATCGCCGCGGCCAAAGGCAACGCTGTCCAAGACGAGATCGACTCCTGGACCAGGAACGCCAAGGAGATCATCGAGCCCAACAAGGACGACATCAAGAAGGCGGCCCGCGTCAGCATCGCGCTGCAGCGTCTCATGGAGCAGGAACAGGCCCAGGCACTGGCCGTGGGCACCTGCATGGGCTGGCTGAAGAAGGGCTTCCCCTGCCTGGCGTTCACCCGCCTGCGTGACAACGGCATTCCCGCGGCTTGTGAGGGGGACATGGACTCAACGTTGACCATGCTCTTGCTCCAGTATGCGTTCGACAAACCTGGATTCCAGGGCAATGCGACGTTCGACACGGCCCGCAACGCGCTGTGGACCGCTCACTGTACGGCGCCGCTGAAGATGGACGGCCCCGACGGAGAAGACGCGCCGTATCTGCTGCGCGGGCATTCCGAGGTCCAGGGCAGTGGTTGCGTTCCTGAGATCCAGTATCGACTGGGTCAGATCATCACACGCGCCAAGATGGTCAACCTCGACACGATCCTTGCCTCGACGGGCAAGATCATCGAGGTACCGGAGAAGTCCGTCCACGGCTGCCGTACGCAGATTGTCACCGAGGTCGCCGACGCGGCGCAGATGGCGGCCGACTGGAGCAGCGTCCTGGAGACCGAGGACGCCATGACGCTGTTGCACCGGGTGGTGGTCTATGGCGACCATCTGGACAGCATGCGTCACCTTGGCCGGTTGATGGGCATGAAGGTCGTCCAGGAAGGCTAGACGGTACGCCGCTCTGACTGAGCTTGATGGACTCTGGTAATCGCGTTTTTGGGAGGTCGCGTGAGCATGGGACAGGTAAGACTGAATCGACGTCAGTTCATGGCCCGCGCCGCCGGGGCGGGCCTTTTCACTATCGTTCCCCGACGCGTTCTGGGCGGGGCCCGGCACGTGCCGCCAAGTGAGACGATCCAGATCGCCGGCATCGGTATCGGCGGTGTCGGCAGCGGTCAGATCAGGAGCATCGACAAGGTGCCGGGGACGCGGATCGCGGTGCTGTGCGACGTCGACGACGTCTACGCGGATCGCACGTACAAAGCGTTCCCCAAGGCCCGGCGCTATCGCGATTTCAGACGTCTGCTCGATACCGAAGGCGACAAGATCGACGCAATCTACTGCGGGACGCCCGACCATACGCATGCGATCATCGTTCTGCCGGCCCTCCAGGCGGGCAAGCACGTTTGTTGTGTCAAGCCGCTGACGAGAACGATCCACGAGAGCCGCGTGCTGACCCGTGCGGCCGAGAAGGTGGGGGTCGCGACTCAGGTCACCGCCTCGGCCAATACGTCCGACGGGGCGTGCCGGCTCTGTGAAATGATCTGGGACGGCGCGATAGGAGAGGTGCGCGAGGCCCACGTCTGGTCGAATCGACCTCTGTGGCCCCAGGGGATGCAGCGCCCGGCCTGGAAGGACCGGGTCCCGAAGACGCTCGACTGGGACCTGTGGATCGGCCCGGCTCCGATGCGCCCCTTCGCGGAGAAATGGCCCAAGAATGACCCCGCCCTGCACCAGGTCAAGGCCAGCCGGAACCCCAGGCCTGCGGTCTATCACCCCTGGAACTTCCGGGGCTGGTGGGATTTCGGCACCGGCGCCCTGGGCGATATGGGTTGTCACCACTTCAATCACGTCTTCCGCGCCTTGAAGCTGCGCCAGCCGACGAGCATCAGTGCGACCGCCAGCCAGGTCTTCAACGAGACCGCGCCGCTGGCGTCGATTGTGACGTACGACTTCCCCGCCCGCGAGGGTATGCCGCCGCTGCGCCTTCTCTGGTACGATGGAGGTCTCAAGCCCCCGCGGCCGGCCGAGTTGGAGCCGGGCCGGGAACTGCCCGCTTCGGGGAACATGTACGTTGGCGATAAGGGCGTCATCCTGGACAACCGCATCATCCCGGACGAGAAGATGAAAGCGTACAAGATGCCCCCCAAGACCTTGCCGCGCCGCTCGGGAACCTGGGCCGAATGGATCGAAGCAATCCGCGGCGGCGAGCCGGCCGGCTGTCACTTCGAGTGGGCGGGCGTCTTGACCGACGCCGTGCTGCTCGGCAACATCGCCATCCGAACGGGCAAGCACCTCGAATGGAGCGCCCAGAAGACCCGCTTCACCAACCACGAACCCGCCAACCGATACGTCAACGAGAAGTACCACAACGGCTGGTCGTTACAGGGATAGCTATGGACTAGGCCTTTCCCCTGGTCTTGCTCTTCTTCTCGTTGTTTCGCTTTCGCGAAGTTACTAGGTACACGTGTTTTATTTGCAGTCCAAAGAAATTGCTGTCTCTTATTTCCGTTATCCCGTGCTCAATATTCACAGCTTTCTGGAATGCATCGAGCGCCGGGTTGTTCTCATCAATAATGACAATCCGCGACAACTTCAGCAGTTCGTCTGGTATTAGCACTTCCTGAAGAGCTGTCGAGATGTATTTGAGGACTTCCTGCTTGTCTTGTTCAATCCACTCGGCGGCAACGAGGAGATCCCATTTGTCGGGAGCGTCCTCTCGCAAGAATAGTGCGAACAGATCGAACGGCCCCTTTTCTTGGGCCATTCTCTGCTCTTGCTGCTTCAGCTTTTCTACTATGTCTTTCATAACTTAGCCAATAAGGAGGATGCTGAGTGCAGCATCGAGTGGGCATCAGATTGAGATACATTGCCTATCGGGTTGTATCTTGATTCTGGGTCCCACTCGGCTACGATAGACCATTCAGCAAGCAGTTCACCTTTGATTTTTGTCTCTACGCCGGTCAAATGGAGCAGCACATCAAGATTGTGTGTCTTGAAACTGCGATAGTCCTTGAACTCATTGTTTGTAGATGGAAAGCCTGACCACTTCAGTGTCTTACAAATGCGAGCCTTGAGTCCCAGCTCTACGGCGTAGCCACAGAGATATATTGCCCCTTCATATCTTCGAGAGGCAACCAGCACTTCTGCATCTTTCAGGCGAGCCTTTGCTATCTTTCTGATCTCTTTCTTCTCAAGCATTGAGGTTACCTAATCCCTGCGATACTAGGATACTGTGATATGAAGGACAACCCATATTTCCTACAATCGCTGTTGTTTTCGAGGGGCAGGAGAGCCATCTTTGCACGGACTCTGGTCGTGAAGGGAAGCAACACGTGTCGTCTGCGTTTCGATTCTATGGATAGCACCTCAACCGTAGTTTCGCTTCATCCTCTTTCTGCGCCTTATCTTGCGTCGGGCAATCTCCGTTCGACCAGTTCTAAACAAGTAGCGTTGTGCCGGGAGCGATCATGCCAACGATAGCGGATGAGTCGCCATTCACAACATACGGGCGTCTCTCGGTGGGCCGATATGGATGGTGTTCTCGCGAAAAGTCGCAAGATGTGAGGGGAATCAGGGGATTTCTGGATATTTGTCTTGACGCCGAGGCGGCTGTTTGTATACTGGGTAACAAATTAGGGTTGATGCCGAAATGGGAGCGAGGATTGTTGTCTGGCTGTGACTGGGGAAGGGATGATCTGGTTCGGGTTTGTCTGGCGTGGCGTCTTGGGAATGCTGGCTTCACGGGGCCGGAGCGGGTGGTTGGGTTCGACTCTTCTGTGCGAAACAGACCCAATTTCGTTGTTTCCAGAGCTGAAAATGGGGGTGGCGCGGGGAACTGAACCCAAACACAGCCAATTTGGGCAGGGTCGGAGGGGCCCCAGGGGGCGGAGATCCGAATCTGAAAACGCGAAACAAAGCCAATTTGCGGGATGCCAGCGGGGCGGTTCGGTGGGGCGGTTGAGTGGTCTGGAGGGCGTCAGATTGGGCAAAGACGGCTTGAATCGCGGTGGTCGAGACGGTATGATGGGCCGATGGTCCGGACGTCTGGAGGATCAGGCCCGGACGGACGTAATGATGGTCCAAACGGATAGAGCACATCGAAAGGGAGGCCATATGGTACGCTCAGACGAACCTAACCAGGGTGCGGCCACCTCGCGGCGTGATTTCCTCAAGGCTTCGACGATGGTGACCTCGGCCGCGATGGCGGGCACGCTGGGCATCAACAGCCGTGCGTTCGCCAGTGGCAGTGGGAGTATTCGGGTGGGCATGATCGGGTGCGGCGGACGCTGCACCGGCGCCGGCGCCCAAGCTCTGACGGCCGATCCCGGCGCGCGGCTGGTGGCGATGTGCGATATCTTCATGGATCGGGTCAAAGGCGCCAAGAACGCCATTATCAAGGCCGGCAAGGGCGATCAGGTCCAGGTTGACAACGATCACTGCTTCGCCGGTTTCGAGGGCTACAAGCACGTGATCGAGGCCTCGGACGTCGTGCTGATCGCCAACGCGGCCAAGTTCCATCCCCTGCAGACCTACGCCGCTATCAAGGCGGGCAAGCATGTGTTCGTGGAGAAGCCCCACGGGATCGACCCGGCCGGGCTCAAACTGATGCAGAAGGCGGCGGACTTGGCCAAGGAGAAGGGGCTGTGCCTCGTCTCGGGTCTGCACAGCCGCTACCACGCCGGCTATGCCGAGACGGTCAAACGCATCCACGACGGCGCCATTGGCGATATCGTCGCGATCGAGGAGAACTTCCTCCGCGGCCCGTACGGTGTGATCGACCGCAAACCCGGTCTGACCGAACTGCAATGGCAATGCAGCACGCAGTACCATTTCCGCTGGCTCTCGGGCGACGATGTGCCCCAGTCGCTGGTGCACAATCTTGACCGGTCCAGTTGGGCAATGGGCAACGCGGTGCCGATCAAGTGCCATGGCATGGGCGGGCGATCCTCAATGACCGAACCGATCTACGGCGACGTGTTTGACCATCATTCCGTCGTCTACGAGTTCCCGAAGGGGATTCGCGTCTATGCGTTCTGTCGGACCACTAACGGGTGCTACAACGATTCCTCCAGCACGGTCCTGGGCACCAAAGGCAAGGCTAGCATCACCGGGGCCCGCATCTGGGGCGAGAACGAGTGGCGCTGGCAGGGCCGATGCAATCCGCATCAGGTCGAGCACGACGTCATGTTCAAGGCGATTCGCGACGGCGAGCCCCTCAACAACGGTCACTACATGGTCCCGAGCACGATGACGACCGTAATGGGCCAGCTCTCCTGCTATACGGGCAAGGAAGTGACCTGGGAGCAGGTCAATGCGTCTGATTTCTACTATCCGCCCAAGGCGGAGGACTGTCACGACGACATGGCGCCGCCCAGCACGTTGGCGGCCAACGGCAGCTATCCTGTGCCCAAACCGGGCTTTACGAAGATGATCTAGAGAGGGGTGCGCACCGCGCACCCTGTGTTGAAGCAGAGTTCTTAGGAGATCGACGGTGAACAGAAGTCATATGATTAGTGGTGTGAAGGTCCTGGTGATCTGTCTGATCGCGGCACTGGCGACGGGGGCCCTGGCGGCCGAGAAGCCGGCGAAGAAGTTCACGGAGACCATCACGACGGTTGACGGCGTGAAGCTCACATTTGACATGGTGCTTGTCCCGGCCGGCACGTTCACGATGGGCAGCCCCGCCTCCGAGGCCGATCGCGCCGAAAGCGAGGGGCCGCAGCACAAGGTGAAGCTCGATTCCTTCTATCTCTGCTCGACGGAGACCACGTTGGACCTGTTCCAGGCCTTCTACGCCGAGACGGGGACGGCCAAGAAGGACTTCATCGAGGTCCAGGAGGCCAAGAAGAACGGCGAGGCCAAGAAGCAGCCGAAGAAGGACGATCCCGACGCGATCACGGGACCGACCCCGGTCTACGGCGACATGACGATGGGCTACAGCAAGAAGCACCCGGCGATCGGGCTGAGCTGGCACAACGCGATGACCGTTTGCCGCTGGCTTTCGAAGAAGACGGGCAAGAAGTACCGTCTGCCCACCGAGGCTGAGTGGGAGTACGCCTGTCGGGCGGGCACGACCGGCGCCTTCGGCGCTGCCAAGAATGCGGACGAACTGGCCGACTACGCCTGGTTCATGGACAACGCCGACATGGAGCCGCACGCCGTGGGGACCAAGAAGCCGAACGCGTGGGGACTCTACGACATGCAGGGCAACGTTTGCGAATGGGTGCACGATTTCTACAGCCCGACGGCCTACAAGAACGCCGCCGCGGCGGGCGTCGTGACCAACCCCACCGGGCCGAAGGAAGGCAAAGTGCACGTCGCTCGCGGCGGACACTATGACACCGAGGCCAAGGACACGCGTTGCGCGACCCGCGGCTTCGAAGAGGACTGGTGGCGCATGAATGACCCCCAGATCCCGAAGAGCAAGTGGTGGCTGCCTCAGATGGACTTCATCGGCTTCCGCGTGGCGTGTGAGGTCGAGTGTGACAAGAAGTAGCGCAGGTTCGCCTGCCTGACGCTTGGAGGGCGCAGCTATGTCCAGCGCCGGTATCCGGGATCGCATTGGGGTTGCTCTGTGTGTAGCCTGCCTCGTCTGGGGCGCATCTGCAGCCGGCGCATCGGGCAAGCTCGCCTTCTCGGTCGGGCCCGAAGGCGCGTATACGTTCGACACGGGTCTCGTACGCGGGACGCTCTGCGCCAGGGGCCGGTCCTCCGGCCTGACCTCCGTCGTGCACGTCCCCAGCGGGGCCCGCCTGGACGGTGGGGCGGGCATCTTCGGATACTATCGCCTGCTGTCGACCGACCACCGCTATGGGGATGCGGCGTGGAACCGGCCCGGTAAGTCGCGTCTGCTGGCCGACGGCGCCGTCGAAATCACGCTGCCGGCTCAGGAGGGCTTTCCCTTTGAGATGATCGGGGTCTACCGTTGGAGCGGCCCGGCGACGCTGGATCTGGAGACGACC
Organism: Sedimentisphaerales bacterium; assembly: GCA_028277585.1. GTDB lineage: Bacteria > Planctomycetota > Phycisphaerae > Sedimentisphaerales > Anaerobacaceae > Anaerobaca. Next base: position 16,393 of record JANQFY010000204.1, on the reverse strand, counting down.
GTCAAGCCCACCAAGGACCTGAGCAAGTTCGAGGTCTTCCTGGCGTCGTACTTTCACAAGTCGCTGCCCTCGCCCTTCGCTTGCACCAAACCAGGTTTCCTCCTTGCCGAGAAATCACGCGGCGACTGGTTGATGTTCCCTCGCGACAAGACGGCTGTGTCATTCATCCAGGACGGCCGCTGGGAGAAGCCGCCGCATCCGGTTCAGTGGGCGATCATGCCCGAACTCAAGTTGCCCCTGGTCTACCGCCGGGGCGCGTCGGCGGTGCCGATGGTGATTGCCATGGCGCCGCGCGACGACTGCTTCGCGGTTGCCATGCCGTATCAAGGGGAGGCTCACTATTCGCTCTATCTATCGCTCTTCGGGCGTGACATCAAGGCCGAAGAGTCCGCGAAGGCCCACTCCCGATTCGTGGTGACGCCGACGGTGCCGGACGCGCAAGTTCTGAAACTCTACGAGCGGTACAGTAAGAGTCTCGCTGCATTACCCAAGCCGTGACGCAATAACAGGGGCCTCTGCGTGCGAACGTCGCAGAGGCCCCTTTCATGGCACTGAAAAGCGACAAAGTGGTAGACTTACTTTGTCGGAATTGCGTGGTCGGCTGGTTTGAGACCCTTCTTGAATCCCCCGAAACCGATCTTGTTGGGCTCGTACGTCCCGATGATATCCACCTTGCTCTTAGCCGGGATCTTGTCACACAGGCCCACGCCCCAGTAGCAGGCGTTGACCATGAGCCGGCGGAAGTCCGGATCCTGGAAGTCGCCGGCGTGTCCCATCGTCGTCGTGAAGATCTTGCTCTCGTTGCCCAGAGCGCCCGTGTAGGTCTTGGTCCAGGCGACGGGAAGGGGTTTCTTTTCGGGATTCACCGCGTCACGCGGGTCCATGCCCTTGAGGACGTATCCCGTGATGATCGGCGTGCACTTCCCGGCTAGTGTGGTCAGGCCGTACACGTCCGAGGGACCCCAAATTTCGCCTACGCCGCGAACGATCGGATGATCGTCCATGCCCTGGGCGATCAGCCCACGCGTGCTCTCTTTCTTGTGAATTCCGTAGTGATTGATCCACGTTTCGCCCAGGACCTGTCGCCCGTAACCGCCCTTAAACGCGGCGTCCTTGTTGTTCCACGTGTATTTGGCGTAGGGGCTGTTCTTGTTCTTCTTGTAGAAGAACGGGTGCGTGGACGTCCGAAACGCGACGATGGGCTTGCCGGAGTTGGTGTAGTCGATAATGAGTTTCATGCAATCGTCCGGCAGTTCGCGGAAGCGCAGGAACATCACCATCAGGTCAGCGTCCTCGAGTTTCTCCAGGCCCGGGATGTTATCCGGGACGAGGGGATTGATTTCGCCCGTCTCCTTGTCGAGGGCGAACAGCACGGTACACTTGAAGCCGTGATGGACGGCCAGGATCTTGGCCAGCATGGGCATGGATTCCTCCGAGCGGTACTCCTCGTCGCCCGTGACGAAGACGATGTGCTTGCCTTGCCCGGCGCCCGACTCGCCCTCGAACTCGACCCACTTCGCGGCCGCGCCCGTCGTCTGAGCGGTGAATGTCATAAGGGCGATGAACGCGAGAATGCACAGGTATGCTCCGGACCGTACCATAATCCTTACCTCCCTTTTGTCTCTGGCAGAATGGTTGACACATTGTTCGTCTATCCGTGCGGGTCATTATAGCAGTCGGGCAATCGCTTTGCACGTCGGATTGTAGGGCTGCCAGCGGATTCCCGTCGGTCGATCGAGAGGGCCGAACAGGCCCCAAAAAACCATTGACAGGCCATTATCCGGGGATTAGAAGTGACATTGGTTCGCGTCGCCAGATGCGACCCCATCCACATGGCGTGTGCGGCTGCGGCCTGGCCGGACACCGGCACCGGAGCGGAAATGCAATGGCCAGCATCACAATTCTTAGTCGAGGGCGCTTATGAAGACTGGAATCAATCTCTTACTCTGGACCCCCTTCGTCACCGAGGAGCAGTTCGGGCTTCTGGAGAAGCTCAAAGCGACCGGTTACGACGGGGTGGAGGTCCCCCTGTTCAGTGGTGACGTAGACCACTACCAGAAGGTGGCGCAGGCGCTGAAGGACAACGGCCTGGCTTGCACCACGTGTACCGTGATGCCCGACGAGGAGCACAACCCGATCAGCGCCGATCCGAAGCATCGCCAGGGCGGCGTCGAGTATCTCAAGTGGGTCATCGATTGTTGCGAAGCGCTCGGCGCCGAGGTCCTGTGTGGGCCGTACTACCATCCGCTCGGAACCTTCACGGGTGTCCCGCCGACCGCCGAGGAGAAGCAGCGTTGCGCCGAAGTGCACCGCGAGGTTGCCGACTACGCCCAGAACGCCAACGTCGTACTCGCGCTGGAGTGTCTGAACCGCTTCGAGTGCTACTTCCTCAACACCATCGACGATGGCGCCGCGTACGCCAAGCAGGTGGACCATCCCAACTTTGGCATCATGTACGATGCGTTCCATGCGAACATCGAAGAGAAAGACCCCATCGGTTGCATTGCTCCGAACCTGGATGTGATTCGTCACTTCCACGTGTCCGAGAACGATCGCGGCACGCCGGGCAAGGGACATATCCCCTTCGGCGAACTCTTCAAGGCTCTGAAAGCCGGTGGCTACGATCAGTGGCTGACCATCGAAGCGTTTGGCACGAGCCTGCCCGAACTGGCCGCGACGACGTGCGTCTGGCGCGAGCTGTCGGCCAGTCCCGAAGAGTGCTACGGCGACGGCTTCAAGATGATCCAGGAGACCTGGGCCGCCGCGTGACATTAATTGTAGGGTGGGGTTTGCCCCACCAACGGCAATGGTGCGGTGGGGCAAGCCCCACCCTACGTGCTACCGAACCGGAAAGGAGACAAAGATGAGTTCGGATACTCTCCCGAAACTACACAACGCCATGTGGCCCGGCCTGGTCGGCAAGGGAACGGACGAGGGCCAGGAACCACCGATCAGTCTCGAGCGCATGCTCGAATTGACTGCCGCGGCCGAGGTGGACGGCCAGAAGTTCGACGGGATCGACTACTTCCTCTTCCTGCCCCACACCGATCCCAACGCCAGCGATGACGAACTGAACAAGATCGCCGATATGATCGCGGGATACGGCCTCAACGTCGGCTCTCTGGTCGCCCCGGTCTGGCCGGGGACAGTCGGTGACTCGGCGATGGGGGACGACGCCGCTCGCGCGAAGTTCCTCGAGGCCGTGAAGATGGGGTGCCGCATCGCCGGTGTCTTCAACAAGCACGGCGTCCGCAAGTACGGCGCGATCCGGATCGACTCGGCTGAGTTCGGCGTAGCGAAGTTCCTGGAAGATCCGGACACCAACCTCAAGCGCATCGTCGAAACCTTCAAGGAGGCCGCCAAGATCGCCGCCGACCACGGCGAGCGCCTGGCCGCAGAGGGTGAAGTCTGCTGGGCGGGCCTGCACTCCTGGAAGGCTGCCGCCACCCTGCTCGAGGAAGTGGGCATGCCCGAGACCCTCGGGTTCCAGGCGGACCTGGCGCACACCTACACCTTCATGCTGGGCTACAACGCGCCTGACGACGCCCTCCTGCAGAAGGACCACAGTGAACAAGAGTTCTGGGCGGCCTACGAGAAGATCACCGACCTGCTGCGACCCTGGACAATCGATTTCCACGTCGCCCAGAACGACGGCGAGGTCCACGGCGCCGGCTCGCACGACAAGACGGGCAAGCACTGCCAGGCCGACGATCCCAACGGCAAGCTCGACATCGTCCGCTGCGCCAGCTACTGGCTCAAGGACGCCCAGTCGCGCGGCATGCAGCACATTTGCTGGGACGGTTGCATGTTCCCCAACGCGGCGCTCGAAGCGCCCGAGACTTGGAACGCGATCCTCGACGTGATGCTCAAGGTGCGGGCCGCGCACGGGTGGTCGTAGGGTGTGCATTGCACACCGTCTTCATGACGCTAGGAACTGGCGTGCGTAGCACACTACCCTTTGGATAAGGAATGATTGCCATGACCAAACCACTCAATGTCGGCCTCATCGGCTACGGCTTCATGGGCCGAACCCATTCCAACGCCTACCGCAAGGCTCCGCATTTCTTCGACCTGCCCTACGAACCGGTTCTGAAAACGGTGTGCGGCTTGGAGGAAGACCAGGCCAAGGCGTTCGCTCAGAAGTGGGGTTACGAATCGTACACCACCAACTGGAAGGAAGTGGTCGAGGACGACAAGATCGACATCGTCGACATCTGCGTCCCGAACAACGTCCACGCCGAGATCGCCATCGCCTGCGCCAAGGCGGGCAAGGCGATCTGCTGCGAGAAGCCGCTGGCCCTGAACGTCGCCCAGGCCCAAGAGATGGTCGACGCCGTCGAAGCGGCCGGCGTTCCCAACCTGGTCTCGTTCAACTACCGTCGCGTTCCCGCCGTGACGCTGGCCAAACAACTCATCGACGAAGGCCGCTTGGGCCGCATCTTCCACTACCGGGCGAACTTCCTGCAGGACTGGACCATCTCGACGGATGTCCCTCAGGGCGGTGACGCCACTTGGCGGCTCGACGTCAAGGCGGCCGGTTCCGGCGTGACGGGTGACCTGCTCGCGCACTGCATCGATACCGCCATGTGGCACAACGGGCAGATCGACGCCGTCTGCGGGATGACCGAGACCTTCGTCAAGGAGCGCATGCACGCCGAGACCGGCAAGGTCGAATCGGTCGGGATCGACGACGCCTGTACCTTCTTCTGTCGTTTCGGGAACGGGTCGCTTGGCAACTTCGAGTCCACCCGGTACGCACGGGGGCACAAGGCGCTCTACACCTTTGAGATCAACGGTGAACACGCTTCGATCGCGTGGGACCTGCACGATCTGCATCGTCTGAGCTACTTCGATCATCGCGACGATTCGATCGTCCGCGGCTGGCGGTCGGTCCATGTCACCGATGGAGATATGCCCTATATGGACAAGTGGTGGGTGCCCGGCCTGCAGATCGGCTACGAGCACACATTCGTCCATCAGGTCGCGGATTTCCTCGAGGCGATGGACAAGGGCGAGACCGCCGGGCCGACGTTCCGGGACGCCCTGGCGACGCAGAAGGTTTGCGAGGCCGTCCTGACTTCGGCGAAGACGAGCCAGTGGCAGAACATCACGTACTGAACACAAGCAGTTCTGGGGTCCGGTTGCCACTTGCTGCATCGCGGAATGCTCAGAACCAAGGAGTGGATTATGGCAGCCAAAGCTACAGCGGAGAAGGCCCTCGAACAGGGCAAAGGTATCTTGCGTTTGACGCCCACCTGGGTGCCGCGTTCTTTCTGTGTGCCGGGGCGGCGCATCAAGCTGCATCCCGATGACTACTATGCCCTGGGCGGCGAGCGGGGCGGTATCGATGAGCGGTGGTTCTCCTCGACCACGCCGGCCGATAACGGCCCCCTGACCTCGCCCAACGAGGGGCTGAGCTTCGTGGTCGTCGAAGACGGCGGCAAGAGCGAGCAGGTTCTGCTGCGCGACGCGATCGCCGAACTGAAGGGCCAGATCATCGGCGCCCGTCTCTGGGATGAGCACCAGCGCTGGCCCATGTATTCGAAGTTCTTCGACAACAAGGGCGCGCTGCCGCACCACATTCATCATCGCGACGAGCACGCCGCCCTGACGGGTCAGCTTGGCAAGCCGGAAGCCTACTACTTCCCGCCCCAGGTCAACAACCACGGCGGCGACTTCCCCTACACTTTCTTTGGGCTCTATCCCGGCGTGACCAAGGACCAGGTTCGCAAGGCGCTCGCCGATGCGGCCGAGGGGCGGGACAACTCGATCACGTCGCTGGCGCCCGCCTACCGGCTCGATCCCGGGACCGGCTGGGACGTCCCGCCGGGTGTGCTGCACGCCCCGGGCAGTCTCTGCACGTACGAGCCGCAGAAAGCCTCCGACGTCTTCGCCATGTACGAGAATGTCACGCACGATCAGGTCGTGCCCAAGGAACTGCTCTGGAAGGATACGCCCCAGGACAAGAGCGGCGACGTCGATTGGCTGCTCTCGGTCATCGACTGGGACCTCAACGTGGATCCGGACTTCGTGAAGAATCGCTTCATGGCGCCCAACCCGGTCAAGCCGGCGGCGGAGATGGAATCGGCCGGCTATATCGAGAACTGGATCTGCTACCGATCGGCCGCCTTCAGCGCCAAGGAACTGACTGTCCTGCCCGGCCAGACTGTGACGATCAAGGACGGCGGCGCCTACGGCATGATCATGATGCAGGGACATGGCACGATGGGCGTCTGGGACATCGAGACCCCCACCATGATTCGCTACGGCCAGTTGACCCACGACGAGTACTTCGTCACCGAGCAGGCGGCCCTGGAGGGCGTCACCATCACCAACCCCTCCCAGACCGATCCGATCGTCATGCTCAAGCACTTCGGCCCGGACAATCCCGACCTGACGGTGGGGTGAGCCGCGTCGAAGCGGAAACGAACGATACGAAGGCGTGCGCCGCGCGGCGCACGCTTCTTCGTTTCCCGCCATAGGGGCGAGAGCCCGGACGGAAATTCGAATGAACGCAACAAATCCCATCAGTGAGGAATCCGTCATGTCAAAGAAGAAGTCAAGTTTATCTCGCCGCGCCTTTTTCAAACGCACGGCGGCGCTCGCGGCGGCGCCCTATATCGTGCCGGCCTCCGTGTTCGGTCGCAACGGCGCCGTTCCGCCCAGTGAGCGGATCATCGTCGGCGCCATCGGCATTCGGGGCCGCGGCATGGGCGATCTGAACTGGATGCTGCCCGAGCCGGACATCCAGTTTGTCGCGATCTGCGACGCCCAGAAACGCCACGCCGAGCGCGTCAAGGACCGTGTCGACCAGCACTATGGCAACACCGACTGCGCCACGTATCTGGAGATCAATGAGTTCCTGGCGAAGCGCACCGATATCGACGCTGTCCTGATCACCACGGGCGACCGCTGGCACGCCCTGGCGTCCATCCTGGCGATGCGGGCGGGCAAGGACGTCTATTCGGAAAAACCGTCGGCGATGACGTTCGCGGAAGGTCGGGCGGTGGTCGAGACCGCCCATCGCTATCGCCGGATCTACCAGACCGGTACGCAGCGGCTCAGCGAGGGCAATTTCACCTTCGCCAACGAACTGCTCCGGCTGGGTTACCTGGGCGATGTGCACACCGTTCGCGCCCATATCGCGCCCTGGGACGCGGCGGAGATGAGCCACGAATGGCGGGACGCCGAGCCTTTGCCTCCCAAGGAAGAAGTCGACTGGGATGCCTGGCTGGGACCGTGTCCCTGGCGACCCTACAACTCCGCTTATACCCGCGGCGGCTGGCGCAACTTCTACGATTTCCACACCAGTTGTATCGGCGAATGGGGCGCTCATACGTTCGCCCAGTGCCAGGTCGCCATGGGGGCCGGCGAGACGTCGGCTATCGAGTACGGCTATGTCAACAACGACAGTGGCGACGGCATGGTCACGAAGTTTGCCAATGGGATCAAGATGGTGCTCGAGCGCGACATGGACAGGAAGATCTGGCGCGGCTCGTGCGGCGTGCGCTACGAAGGGACCAAGGGCTGGGTGGCTACGGCCGACGGGTACGCCGAGCCCGACGTTTCCAACCCGGCCTGGATGCAGGATTTCAAGAAGATCGTCGCCAACTACATGGCCCGCACCCAGCGGCCGATGAGCCACATGCGCAACTGGCTGGACTGCGTCAAGTCCCGTCGGCAGCCCGTGGCTGACCCGGTGATGATGCATCGCACGATGTCGACCGTGCACGCGGCCAATATCTGCATGTGGCTCAAGCGCGACCTCCGCTTCGACCCGAGCAAGGAGGAGTTCGTCAACGACGCCGAAGCCAATCGGTTCGGTACCCGTGCGATGCGCGAGCCCTGGATCTACTGATACCTCACTCTAGCCGGAAGGAAGTTTAGCCATGTTGAAGTCAAAGATAATCGTTGCCCTGTTCCTCGGCACGCTTCTGGTCGGGGCGGCTCCCACGTGGGCCCAAACCGTGGCCGCCAAGGAAGACGAGGGCAAACTCATCGCCGTGCTCAAGTCTGACACCGCCTCCCGCAAGGACAAGAGCGACGCCTGTCGTTTGCTGGCCATCATCGCCACCGAGAAGGCCATTCCCGCGTTGGAGGCCCTGCTCAGCGATGAGAAGCTGTCACACAACGCCCGCTATGCCTTGGAGCCGATGCCGGACTCGGCGGTGGACAAGGTCTTCCGGGACGCGCTGGGGCGGCTCAAGGGCCTGCCCCTCGTCGGCGTCATTGGCAGTGTTGGGGTGCGCGGTGACGCCAAGGCCGTTCCGCAACTGGCGTCGCTGTTGAAGGATTCGGATCCGCTGGTCGCGGGCGGGGCCGCTCGCGCGCTCGGGCAGATCGGCAATCTCCCGGCCGCGACCGCCTTGCAGGGCCAGCTTGCGTCGGCTCCGAAGGCGACCAGGCTCCACGTAATCGAAGGGTTGTTCCGCTGCGCCGAGGGGCTGGCCGGCCAAGGCGATCGCCAGGCGGCGCAGAAGATCTACGACAAGCTGCGCGGCCTGGATGCGCCGCATCAGGTGCGAGCCGGCGCGTTGCGCGGCGCCATTCTCGTGCGCGGCGGCAAGGGGATCGGGCTATTGCGCGAGAACCTGAGCAATGACGATTACATCCTGTTCTCCGCCGCCGTTCAGACGGCGCAGGAGATGCCCGGTTCGAACGTGACGACGGCGCTGGCCAAGGCGCTGGATGGTCAACCGGCCGACAATCAGATTCTCATCACGTACACGCTCGGGGCTCGGGGTGACGCCAAGGCTTTGCCGGCATTGTCCCGGCTGGCCAAGCAGGGCCCCGAAGCCGTGCGCATCGCGGCGATCAAGGCCATCGCCCAACTCGATCAGGCTTCGACAGTGTCAGTCCTTGTCGAGTTGATGGGCGCCAAGGAGCGACCCGTCGGCCAAGCCGCCCAGGAGGCGTTGGGCTCGCTGACCACCATCTCGGCCGATAAGGCTGTTATGGACATGTTCAACGGTTCCGATACGGCCCAGCGCCTGGTGGCCCTGGAATTGATGGAGCGTCGGCGCATGACGCCGGCGGTGGCGGCGTTGTTGAAGGCCTCCGGCGACAAAGACGCCAAGGTCCGACCGGCGGCGATCAAGATGGTCGGCGAATTGGGCGGGCCCGATCAGTTGATGGGGTTGCTCGACGTGTTGGCGAAACAGGACGGTTCGCGCGATCTCGAAGCGGCCCGTCAGGCCATCAGCAACGTCTGCGGCAAGGCGAAGAACCCGGAGTCGTGCGCCGGTCAATTGATTGAACGGCTTGGTCGGGTGCGTCCGGCCCAGAAGATCGTCCTGTTGCGCGTGCTCAGTGGACTCGGGGGCCCCGACGCCCTGAAGGCGGTCTGTCGGACCGTCGGTGATTCCAATGACGATGTCCACAAGGCCGCGATCCGGGCGCTGGGGACGTGGAAGACCGCCGATGCGGCGCCGCACCTGCTGGAACTGGCCAAAGCCGCCGGTAAGGGCAATGACAGGGCGCTTTGCCTCCGCGCCTATCTGGCGATGGCGGCGCGGCGCGACCTGCCCGCACCCGAGCGGTTGTCGATGTGTCGCACGGCTGCGAAGATGGTTCAAAGCGCCGGGGAGAAACGCCTCTTGCTCGGCGCTCTGGGAAGCGTCAACACGCCCGCGGCAATGACCGTCATCGCGCCCTATCTGAACGATGCGGCTATCGAGAAGGAAGCGGCCCTGGCTTCGCTCGGGATCGCGGAGCGATTGCTGAAAGGACGCCAGTCCGGCAAGCACGCGCCGCAGCTGATTGCTCCGCTGGAGAAGGTGGTCCAGGCGATCGGCGCAGGTGACCTGGCGCCGCGCGCCAAGACACTGCTCCGCCAGGCGAAGACCAAAGCGGGTCGCTGAGAATTGGAGTACCGATGATCCGTCTCCTGGGAGACCCGATAACCAGTTCTCCCAAGAGACAGCTAGTTCGATTTGCTATCCGGCGCGGGACCTTACGCCCGCGCCGGATACGCCGAATGTGACACGGGGTCTCGCGTTACTAGTATAGAAAACGGCTATTCACGCACTCCGCGACAAAAAAAACCTCCCCCGCCTGAGACGTCCCTGTCCCGGCCCCTTGGACAACTTGTCCGATAAAAGCAATCCTCCAAGTTCTCCTGCCTAGTGTCTTGGTGTTGGTCTGTCGTTGGCGTGAATCGATTGGTCTTGTGGCCGATTCGGCGCGGTCGATATGCGGGCGAACTGACAAATGACGGTGGACAAATACGCCATTGTCGGGGATAATGCGGCAGGTCATAGGATCGTTCGCTAGACAGTATTGGCGAGCGGCCGAGCCTCTGGTCTGGAGGGTGGAGCGCATGGCGGAGAACCAGGTGAGAAGCTAGTGCCAGGTCACGCCTACGGATGGGGTTGAGAAAAGCGTAAATCTCGGACGTTCTTCGTATCGAAGTTGGACGGCAGGGCTATGCTGAGGGTCCGTATCAACAGTCATGAAGCAGAGGTGAGCCCGGTCTCACTGGCGCAGCTAGTGCTTGACGGCAAGGTGGATCGGTACGATCTGACCAAGACTTCGGCCGGCGCGGCCGAACGACCTCTCGAGTACGCCCTTGAGCCGGCGCATTTGGAAGCTCTGACCGAGGAACTGGTGCGGCGTTTGCGATCCATGTACGCCTCGGGCGAATCCATCGACGACATCGACGGTCTGCGTCAGCGTGTCGAGTCGCTCTGTCAATGGCATTGGTCGGCCCCGGCCCCGCGGGCGCGGCTGCTCTGGGTCGCCGCCTGGTTGAACGAACTGACGGGTCGGTTCGAAGCGGCCGTCGATTGCTACGATGCGTTTCTCCAGGTGCGTTGCCGCGAGCCCCATCTGCGTCTGCTGGCTTACAACAATCGAGGCGTTCTGCGTCTGCGCCTGGGCCGGCTCGAAGGCGTCCAGGACCTTGCCCGAGCGGCGCTGGCGCCCGATCGAATTCCTGGGGCGCCGAGTCGATCCGGAGGATTACCCGCGGCGTGCTTCAATCTGCTGAACTTGATCAATGTTGCTTGTCATGTGGAGAGCCTCACGGAGGTCGTCGACGAATCGCTGTCGGAGTTTTTCGTGCGGCTGTCCGATGATCTGAAGCAGTTATGGCTCGGGCCCGAATCGCCTGAGGCGTCCGAGGCAAGCAACGCCTTGCCGGAGATGGCGCCCGAGACCGAGGATGACGTTTGGGCGCAAGTGCTGCTTCTGCGGGATAGCACTCATCGGCGTTTGAATTGGTTGACAACCCATCTGGCCGCCGAGGCGGTTAAGCTGTCGCCCCCCGGATGGGGCGATTCTTCGGGACGCGCCGCGCAGGAGACGCAGGGAGCGTTTCTCTGGGGCGACGAGAACCATGGCGACACCGCCCAGGAGGCGGGCGATGATGCTGAGCGGCGCTACGACCCTGAGAGCGTACCGGAACGCTATGCGGCGGCCGCCAGCTTGCTGCTGGCCGGCGAGATTCCCTCGTCGCTGGTTCGGCGTACGAGTCCTGGGAACCTAGCCGAGCAGTTGGCGATGGAGGAACTCACGGAGATTGAGAACCTCATCGCAGCGGGCAATCACGAATTGGCGGCCGCGCGTCTGCAGGTGCAGCGCCGGGTCCTCAAGGCGCTGAACCGTCGCGAACATCTCGCCGTTCTGCTGGAGCGGATCGACGCACAGTTGCGCTGGATCGATCGCTCGGTCCAGGAATCGAACCAATTGGAGCTGCAGCGGATCTGCGGCAAGCTCGTCTCCGAAATCGAACAGTTCTTTCGGCTGGTGAGTCTCTCCGAGGCCGAGCGAAAGATCGGGCCCATCAAGCAGAAACTGCAGCACTATCGCGCCGAGGTCTCGGCCGAGACGGGCCAGGCGGTTCTGGAACTGCTGGACGAACTGGCGCAGCGGGCCGAGAAGCACCTGGCTCGGCTGAAGCGGCTGGAGGTAAGGAAGCAAGTCCGTGAGCCTTTGCGGGCCTTGCGGCGAAACTGGCCCAACGACTGGGCAGTTCCGGTTCCCGATGCGGCGTATGTCGCGCTGGCCGAGTGTCATGTCAACGATCCGGGAGGGCGGATTCAGGATTGGGCCAGTCTCAAGGATCAGTTGGACGCCCATCAAGCGCAGTACCATGTGCGTCAGGCGCTGGCTCAGCTACCGAGTGATTATGTCACCTGGGAAGAGATCGAGACGGCGCTGGTCGACGCGTTGAGTCTCAATCCCGATCTCTGGTCGGCGGCGGCTCCCTTGTTCGGCTTGCTGGATACGGCCGGACCGGACGATTCATCGGAAGGCCGAACCGAGATTCGCCTGGCGCTAGAAGCGGCGGCCGGTCGGCTCCTGGGTTCCTTGCCAACCGATGGGAATGAGCCATCCTCCGATTCCGTCTCGAGTCTGCTACAGCGGGCCGATACGTTGCTGGGCCACGTCTTTCGACAGATTCACGTTGATGGGCGGCGATTCATGCGTCTTTGGCGGTCTCTGGAGCAGACCCTCTTGCCCGTCCTGGCGCAGGGGACCGAACAGATGATTGGCGAGGTCGAAGCAATTGCGACGACCTGTTTGAACCACTGGCCCGCCGGCGGGAAGCACATGCCGGCGCGGAACGATCCGCGCAATCCGGTGCGGATCTTCCTCGAATCGTCGGAAAGGTCGAAGTGCCTGGCTCAAGCGGATCGTTGGCTCAACGACCAGACCCCGGCGCCGCAGAAGGCGAAGAAGTGCCTGGCTCGCGCGTTCGAGTTGGGGCTTGAGGCGCCCGATCAATGGCGCCGGGCCGCGACAGCGTTGTACCTGTTGGAGTATGGCCAGGAGGATGTATTGAAGGTGCAGCGTCAGGTGCTGGACCGCCTGGACGCGTGGGCAGAGTCGGCGCGGACTGATGAAGCCGGACAGCTCGGAGAAGAGGCGATCCGCGAGGCGCTGGTCGTGCTCAGAGCGGATGTTCGCGTCGATCGCCCGGTGTCGCGCGGCGCCGAACCGGCGGCCGATGGGCCGAGCGGCCCGGCCCAGGCGGCGGAAACTCCCGAAAGCTAGAAACGTGCATGTGCTCGTGAGGCGTTATGAATAGAAGGGCATTGTTAATCCTACTTCTGTGCGTTGCGTGCGGCGTTCTCGCCATGGACGTCGTGGCGGATGCCCAAAGCGCAGCGCCTGACCGAAGTGCAGCGGGCCCATGCTATGTGGTGATCGCAATCGACATTTCCGGCGGCATGGAGCAGGCGGACGATGCCGTTGACGACGCCCGCGGCCGCCGCTGGAGTCTGCGGGACGAAGGTCAACTGGCACTGCTCCAACTCTTGCCCTATGTCTACTCCGACCTCCAGATCGGGGTCTGCCATTTCTCGGACAAGGTGCGTTACGCCTTGCCCAGTGAGGAGACGGGCCCTCTCTTGTCCTGGGGGGACAGCTATCTCAGCGAAGCGGCCTGTCGCAACATGGTGCGTTCGGCCGAGTTCAAGGGCAGTTTCCGAGCCGACATCACCACGAGCCTGAATTGGGCCGCGGCGCGGATTCGGGCCGCCCGCCGCAGACATGGCGAAGGTGCGGGGAAAGTCCTGCTGCTGACCCGGGGCGACCCGCGCGACAGCGCTCGAGAATCGCGGGCCGAAGGTTCGCTGTTGGATACCGGCGCGAAGCTGGCCGGGCAAGACATCGAGGTCTATCCGATCGTAATCAACAAGGCGTCCTACCGACCCGGAACGGGATCGAAGCGTCCTTCTTCTTCCGAGCGGGCCGGCCAGCAGGCGATGGTCTCGCTGGCCCAGGTCACGGGCGGTAAGGCGTACTCGATTACGCGAGAGAACGGCTTTCCGGATATCGTCATGGACATGTTCGGACTCGCGGCGCCGTTGGCCGGTGTGGATGTGCCCGTTAGTCCCTACGATTGGGCTGTGATGGTGGTCGGGCCAACGCCGGACTCAGTTTCGGTGACGCCTTTCGAGGCTGCGGGCCAGACCGAGGCGGTGACGCGTTCACTGGATGACACGCTCGAGGGCACATCGGGCATTCGGTTGCGCACCGTTTCGTCACGCCAATGGGCTGCGACGATCCTGCGTCGCCCCGATGCGGCTGAGTCCGTGGAACGTTTCTGGCAAGGGCGATGGACGCTGCCGGGCCAGGATGGGCAGGGCGGTTCGTCCGTCCGTGTCTATCGTGTCCCCGATTTCATCCTGGAACTGGGCGCCGAGCCCGGATCTCCCTGGTGGCTCTACGAGCGAGGCGCGCTGAAGGCGCGATTGCTCGATCGCTACGCCGGCGGGCGCGACGCTCCCTTCGTCGGTGAGGGCGGTCCCGGAGCGGGCTTGGCGATTCGCTTCATCGCTCGGGGCCTGGATCAGGCGCCGACATTTGCCATTGAGGGCGGCCGGTGGACCACACCCGCCGGACTCTATACCAGCGATATCTTCCGGGCCGAGACGCCCGGCCGGTACGACGTGGTGGGCGAATTGCTGTATGCGCCGGGTGACGCGAATGTCCCGCTGATCGATGTGACGCGAGGTTTCGAGATACTCGCCAGTGGCGCCGGGATCGAGATTCTCAGCGCATCGGGCGATTCACTGGGACGGCTGCCTCGCGACGAGACGGTTGCTCTCGACACCGAAGGGGGACGCGATGTCTCCTTCCGCGTGGTTCCCCGCGGTTCATTCGGCGCCGAAACCGTTGCCGGGGATCTTCGTCTGGAGCCACTGCCCCAAACGCAATGGCCGCTGCGCCAGGACAGTGATGGGAACCTGACGACCGGTCCGATTCGCTTGCCTGAGGGAGAGATCCGACTCACCGGCGGCGCGCAGATCGAAGCGCAGGTAGGCGACGAGGCGCGTCGATTCCATTTGCCCGACTTCGAACTGACATATCGCCCGGCGCCGACGCGCATGAACTGCACGTTTGGCGATACGCGATCCGCCCTGTGGGTTAGCGAGTTTCACCGACAGCTGTTGACCGTCTCGGCGTTTCCCGTTTTCGAGGATGCGCGACAGCAGGCGATGGCGCTGTTCCCTGAGGCGCTGTCAGGCGCGCGGATGAGGACGGTCGCGCTGCAGGCCGGCACGGCCCAAGTGGCCCAGCCGCGCGGGCGGTTGATCCAAACGCCAAAGCCGACCGGCGCGAAGGGCCGAACGTTGGCGGCGACCTACGTTCTGGAGTCGACGGTTCCCATGCCGCGGGCCGATCAGTGCGAGATCAGATTGGACGCGGCGATCAGCGATCTACAAGGGGCGACCAAGACATACGCCGTGGTCGATCCCGTCGCCGAGGGGCTCTTCCAGTGGGACATGCGTCAGGATCCTACCGCTTCGGCGCGGCAGAGGATTCCCGACGTTGTCTATTGCGGCGAGCCTGCGACGTTCTCCGCGCAATGGCGGGCCGACCAGGCCGTCTCAGCAGTGCGTTTCGAGATCCTGCGGCCCGCGCCGGACGATCCGTTCGTTGTGGATGTCCCCATCGCCTCCGGCGCCACGAGCGCATCGGTCGAAGAGATCATGCCGCAGTTGTCTTCGGGCAAGACCTATCCTGTTCACGTCCATGTGACAATCGACTCGGCTGAGGACGGCCCGGCGACACGGATCAGGCTCGACGGCGGCCAGTTTGCCGCCGAGGATCGTCGTCTCCTCCTCCAGGAGATCGTCGTCGGAACCGAGACGGCCAAAGACATCTCATGTTTCGCCTGGGAGCCTGCTCGCATTCCTCTGCGGATCGTGTTCGACGGGTACCTGGCGGGCAACCAGCAGCACAGTGCTATCATCGAACGATTCAAGAGCGCCTGCACGCTGGCCGTGACACCGGACGGAGGGGATACCGCCGATGTGACCCGCTCCATTGAATGGACGGCGCTGACGCCCGCCGAGACGGGCCAGCGGAAGGCAACCCGGTGTGAACTGCAAGGGCATGCCGTCTACCTGCCCAAGAGCGTGGGTCGGGCCGCTGTCGAATTGAAGGCGACGTTCACCGCGGGGCCGACCGCGCAGGACGATGGTATTCGACGCGCCCTGGGGCACCTCTCCGTCAGAGAGCCTCGTCTGGCCTTTACCGTGCAGAAAGTTGTCCCGACTGGCGTCGAACCGGTGTTCGATTCGCCGCCCTGGGTCAAAGAGAACGGGGGACTCTTCCCGGTTACCGAGCGTTCTTCGACACGCCTGCAGGTCGCCATGCGACGCGCCGAGCGGGTCGATGAAGTGATCGCCGGGCCCTGGGACGTGACGCTCCAGGTCTTGCGGCGAACGAGTTCCGACGGGCGCTGGGTGACGGAGCAATCTGAGTCATACGAACTGTCGGGCCGGGCGGCTCTGAATCGCGAGGTTCTGATTACGCGAGATGGTCAGTACGCCCTGGAGGTTGCGGCTCGTTCGCGTGATACGGGCCAGGCGCTGACGCGTCTGCAGACACCGGTTCTGATATCGATCCAGCCGCATGAGGTGAAACCAACGCAGTCTCC
>JANQFY010000451.1 GCA_028277585.1 Sedimentisphaerales bacterium | reverse complement strand
ATGTAGTAGACCATGAAGGCTTCGGACGTCGCGGGCAGTTTGGGTGAGCCGTAATCGTACTGGCCGTGATGCGCCAGGATGATGTGCCCCAGCGTGTCGAGCACCTCCGGCTTAACCTCGACGCCCTTGCTCGCCAGCACGTCCGCCTTCTTGTGGATCATCAGCAATGTCTTGCTGATGTGCCCGATCAACTGGCCCGAGTCGGTATACGAGAACGCCATGTCGTAAGAGAGTTCCTCCGTCTTGCCCATATCGTGCAGAAAGATGCCGGACAGAACCAGGTCGGCCTGGATGTGAGGATACAGCGGCAAGAGCGCTTTCGCGACACGCAGCATGTTGTGCGTGTGTTCGAGCAAGCCGCCCACGTAGCCGTGGTGCATCTTCACGCCGCCCGGCGCTTTGCAGAAGTTCGCCATCAGATCCGCATCGTCCAGAAACGCCTGGGTCAGCGCCTTGAGCGACGGATTCTTGATCGCACCGACGATGCTCTTGACCTCGGCGAACATCTGACCAATGTCGTTGGTCGTGTGCGCCAAAAAGTCCGAGACGGTGACCTTGCTCGCATCGATCGGCGTGACCGTATTGACGACGATCTGCATGTTGTTCTGGTAGAGTTCGCTACGCCCCTTGATATGCACAAAACCCGGCTTGGGCAGCGACTTGTAGACGTTCTCCGTCGCCTGCCACATCCGGCCGTTCAACTGCCCCGTCTTATCGCAAAGAAACATGGCGATATAGAGATCGCCCCGCGTGGTGCTCCGCAGGATCGGGTCCTTGACCATGTAGATGTCGTTAATCTGCTCACCGGCGGCGATTTCCTTGATGAACTTGTGTTCCATTATCAGCTCCGTTAGGGATTAGCATTTCGATAGGTCGGACCCATCATAGTGGCTCGCCCCCCATTACGCAAGGCATCCTGTCCGGTGACTCAGGAAAGCCTGGATTGCCATCAAACCGCGCGGTATGGTATCATGGACCGGAGGCAATGCCGGAGCCCCCCGGGCAACGGCGCTTGAAAACGTCGATCGAGGAGACTCATGAGAGCGAATCGACTTGGTGCACTGGTGGTCATTGGGTTGTGCCTGTCTCAACTGGCGCCGGCAGGCGACGCGCCGGTGGCGCATTGGACATTCGACGCAGGACTGACCGATGCGCAGGGCCATACGCTCGAGGCGTTCGACTGCGCTCAGGATGCCGTTCCCACAATCGACGCCGCTCAACTGCCGGGCGTCTGTGGTCGCGCCCTGACGCTTGGTGTCGGCAACGCCCAGCCGCCCTACCTCACGATCGAAGCAACGGGCGACCTCAAGCCGGGGCCTGTCTACACGCTGGAGACCTGGATCATCCCCACGCAGACCCAAGGTTGGAAGCGTCTCGTGTTGCTCTGGGGAAACGCCCCCCAGTACGGTTACCACCTGGCTCTGCACGACGGCAAGGCCAGCCTCGCGCACGGCCAGGCCAACGGGGAGTATCTCACCGCCGAGGGTGGTTCGGTCCAGGCCAACACTCTGAACCACCTGGTTGGTGTCGCCGACGGCGCGCGGCTCCGTGTCTATCTCAATGGTGAGCAAGTCGCCGATGTCCCCTACGACAGGACGATCGGCGAGACGGGTTCGCTGCGCATCGGCATCGGGGATTCACCGGCCGTCGCCTCGGCGGATTGCGCGTTCAAGGGACACATCGACGAACTCTGCATCTACAACCGGGCGCTGTCGGCTAACGAGATTCGCGACCACTTTGACGCCCCTCATCGGCACGAGGCGATGCGGCTCTCACAAGCGCACCGCCGCATCACGACGGAGCGGGCCCTGAAAGAGGGGCTCACGAGTGATCGGTCCATCCTGGACGAACTGCTCACCCAGGGCGTCGAACACGTGGTCCTCGCACGACGCGGGCCGGGACGCGACGTCCAAGCACACTACTACGCCAATTTCGGCTACTCCTCGATCAAGCCCGACCACTGGCTCCACGCCGCCGATGGAGGGCAGTTGATCTCGCTGGACCTGAAGGCCCGACGCGTGCGACTGCTTCTCGACGACCCGAAGGGCAACGTACGCGATCCGCGCGTCCACTACGATGGGCGGCGCATCCTGTTTTCGTATCGCAAAGGCGGCACCCATCACTACAACCTCTACACAATCGACGCCGATGGGGCTAACCTGACGCAACTGACCGAAGGCCCTTGGGACGACGTCGAGCCCTGCTGGTTGCCCGACGGCGGAATCGCGTTCTGCTCGACGCGCTGCAAGCGCTACATCGGCTGCTGGATCGCGCCCAGCGCGATCATCTACCGGTGTGACGCCGACGGGCGCAACATGCGCATGCTCTCCACCTCGCCCTTCTCGGACAACACGCCTTGCGTCTTGCCCGATGGTCGCATCCTCTACACGCGTTGGGAGTACGTCAATCGCGACCCGGTGGTGTTTCATCATCTCTGGACGATGAACCCGGACGGCAGCGCCACCGCGGCGTTTCTGGGCAACATGGCGCCGGGAGGTGTCTTCATCGATGCGCGGCCGATCCCCGATTCGGACAAGATCGCGTTCATCAACTCGCCCGGGCACGGGCGCAACGAGCACGCCGGGCGCGTCGCGACGTTCTGCGCCGCGCGCGGCCCGAACGATCGGTCGATGTTCAAGGATATCTCGGACGATTTCTACCGCGACCCGTTCCCGCTGGGCGAAGGGCGCTATCTGGCGGCGCGGGGCAATCAGATCATGCTGCTCGACGAAGACGGCCGCCAGCGGCCCGTTTACACCGCGCCGGATATGGTGCACGAACCGGTCGTCGTCCGGCCCCGCCGGCGCGAGCGGGTGATCCCCTCACGTGTCGATCTGACGCAGACGACCGGCACGGTCGTGCTCGCCCGCGCCCATTACGGGCGCAACATGCAAGGCGTCGAGCCGGGCGATGTGAAGAAACTGCTCATCCTCGAAGACCTGCCCAAGCCGGTCAACGTCCATGGCGGCGGTTCGCAACCGGTCGGGCACGGCGTCACCAGCACCTTGAAGCGAATTCTCGGCACCGTCCCGGTCGAAGCGGACGGCTCGGCTCATTTCACCGTCCCGGCTATGCGCAGTCTCTACTTCGTGTTGCTCGATAAGGACGACCGCTCGATCAAACAGATGCGCAGCTTCACAACGCTGCAACCGGGCGAGCGCGTGACGTGCATCGGCTGTCACGAGCATCGTAACATCGCGCCGGGCGAGTTCCTCGCGACGGCGCCGAGACTCGACGCTCTCAAACACCGGCCAAACCGCATCGAACCCTTCGCGGGCGTGCCGGACATTCTCGACTTCCCGCGCGACATCCAGCCCGTGCTGGATCGCCATTGCACGGAGTGTCACAACCCGGACCGCCGGGATGGGGGTGTTGACTTGTGCGGCGACCACGGACCGGTCTATTCGATCGCGTACTACAATCTGTACCTTCACTGGCAGATCAAAGACACCGCCGGCGACCCCAGGCACGGCACGGGCCGGCAGCTTGGCAACGATGCGCCGTGGACGACCTACAGCTTTGCCTCCGGCCTGATGAACAAACTCGACGGCTCGCACTACGACGTGACACTCTCGGACAGCGAACGCCGACTCCTCAGACTCTGGATCGACACGGGCGCCGCCTACCCAGGCACCTACGCCTGCTACGGCACGGGCCAGATCGGAGACGTGTGGCGCAACAACTTGCCCACCCACGAGATGGCGGACGACTGGCCCTCAACCCAGCCGTGCGTGGACGCGATCGAGCGTCGGTGTGGGAGCTGTCACGCGGCCGACTTGCTGCCTCGCCACGTCACGGCCCGAACCAAGATCAGCGGCTGGGGTGATCTGCTTTCCTGGACCCGCCCTTTGAGCCGCTATTCACGACACCGAATCTACAACCTCTCACGCCCGGAGAAGTCACTGGCTTTGAACGTCGCCTTAGCGACCAGCGCCGGCGGAACCGCCACCGAACCGCTCGGCGAACCCAACCTCGTCGCCGAAGATTTCGCCACCCCGCCCGTCGCAGTGAAACACCCGATCGTGTTCGGCGACACCAACGACGCGGACTACCAGGCAATTCTGACACACATCCGCGCCGCCAGCGCTCGGCTCCGCGAAATCGAGCGGTTCGACATGCCGGGCTTCCGACCGGGCCCGGAATACGTGCGCGAAATGTGCCGCTACGGTCTGCTCCCCGCGACGGCAATGGAGACGGCGGGCAACACAGCCCCCATCGATCCCTACGAAACCGACCGCCGCTACTGGGAGATGATGTACCCAACTCCATGATGGCGGATTGAGGATTGCGAATTGCGGTAGGCGCGTAGGGTGGGTTCTCAACCCACGCGTTACGCCCCCGCTTCCCAATCACGGGCCGCAGGTCGCTCGCACAAACGGTTCGCTTCGTCGTCGCCGATGAAGACTTCCTCTTGCGTATCCCACTGCAACGTGCGTCCCAACTGAATACAGAGGACGCCCATGTGCAGCGTGGTGGACATGCGGTGCAGATCAAGCGCCGGATAGGTGGTCCGCTTGCGTGACTTGACACAGTCGAGGAAGTTCCGCTGCTCGGCCGGCGGGAGGGGCCAGTGCTTGGTCTCTTCGGGAGCGTAACGCGTGCGGAGGATCTTCGGATCGCTGGCCTCGAGTTGGGCGTCCCAGGTCTGGCGCCGGATCCAACCCTTCGCGCCGCGGAACTCGAGAAAGCAGCTCTTCGGGTCCCACCAGCCGCGCGGGCCGTTCTTGACCCGCATCTCGACGCCGT
>JANQFY010000196.1 GCA_028277585.1 Sedimentisphaerales bacterium | reverse complement strand
TTTCTATCGGCCGGGTGCGTTCGACGGGATTCTGAATCTGATCACCTCATTTGGCTACTTCGAGGCCCAGCGGGACGACCAGAGAACCCTGGAGAATGCCCACCGATCACTGCACCCCGGCGGGCGCCTGGTCCTCGAACTGATGAGCAAGGAGATCATCGCCCGGATCTTCGGGCCGCGGGATTGGCATCGCGTCGAGGGCGGGTACCTTTTGGAGGAACGCCGGATCGTAAAGGCCTGGAGCCGCATTGAGAACACCTGGACGCTCATCCAGGATGGGCACGCGTACGAATGGACGTTCTCACATCGCCTCTACTCAGCGGCCGAGTTACGCGACCTCCTGGAGACGTGTGGATTCCGGGACGTGAACGTCTATGGCAGCTTGGCGGGCGTGCCCTATGATGAGAAGGCCGAGCGACTGGTCCTGGTGGCGCAGAAGCCAACGTGAGACCCTCTGGAGGTCTATCCTTGACGAAACCCGCCCCCGGGCTTTATGATACGCGATTCATTTTTGACGTATTCGAGGACCTTTACGATGTCGGATAAGAAGAACTATCGTGACACCCTGAACTTGCCCAAGACCAGCTTCGCGATGAAGGCCAATCTGGTTCAACGCGAGCCCCAGATGCGGAAACGCTGGGCCAAGGAGGACCTCTACGGCCAGATCCGCACGGCGCGGCAAGGGGCCCCGCTCTATACGCTGCACGATGGGCCTCCTTACGCCAACGGCGATATCCACATGGGTCACGTGATCAACAAGGTCCTCAAGGATTTCGTGGTCAAGTACAAGACGATGACCGGCTTCGACGCCCCCTACGTGCCGGGCTGGGATTGTCACGGCCTGCCCATCGAGGCCAAGGTCATGACCGACCTCGGCGCCAAGGCCAAGCAGATGAGCAAGCCGGAAGTCCGCAAAGACTGCATGAAGTACGCCAGCAAGTACGTCAAGCTCCAGAGCAAGCAGTTCCAGGCGTTGGGCGTCATGGGCGACTTTGACAATCCTTATCTGACGTTCAAGCCGCAGTATGAGGCCGGCATCCTGGAGGTCTTCGCCGAACTGGTCGGCAAGGGCCTGGTCTACCGCCAACTCAAGCCGATCCACTGGTCGGTCGGGTGCGAGACGGCGCTGGCTGAGGCGGAACTCGAATACAAGGACATCGACTCGCCCAGTATCTTCGTCAATTTCGAGGCGTCCGGTGAAGCGGTCGGCCGTCTGGTCGAGCTAGGCCTCCTGAGCCAGGAACAGTCCGAGGAAGCAGCCGTCTGTTTCATGATCTGGACGACCACGCCCTGGACGCTGGCGGCCAACCTGGCTGTCGCCGTGCATCCTCACCTCGAATACACGACCCTGAGCTACGAGAAGGAGAATCGCCGGTATGTCTCGGTCGTTTCGACGGACCGCATCGAAGCGATCGTCCAGGCCGGCGGCTTTGAAGAGGGGCAATACCAGGTCGCCCAGAGCAAAGTCAAAGGCGCCGACCTGGAGGGCCTGCGCTACGTCCACCCGTTCGTCGAGGACAACCCCACCGACAAGGACGCCTATCTGGTGATCCTGGCCGATTACGTCACGACCGAGGATGGGACGGGCCTGGTCCACACCGCTCCCGGGCACGGTCAGGAAGACTACATGACCGGCCAGAAATATGACTTGGCGGTCTACTCGCCCGTCAAGGACGATGGCTGCTACGACGAGACGGTCCCAGCCTGGCTGCAGGGCAAGAATGTTCTGCAGGTCGACAGCGAAGTCAACGAGCAACTCCGCGAGATGGGCTGGCTCTTCGCCGAGCGCGTCATCACGCACAGCTACCCTCACTGCTGGCGCAGCAAGGGGCCGGTCATCTTCCGAGCGACGGAACAGTGGTTCGTCGGCGTCGACAAGGAACTGCCCGAGGCGGGCAAGAATCTGCGCGATCTGGCAATGGAAAGCGTCGATCGCGTGCGTTGGATCCCCGCCTGGGGGCAGAAGCGTATCGCTGGCATGCTGGAGTCACGACCTGATTGGTGCATCAGTCGGCAACGAAGCTGGGGCTTGCCCATCCCCGTCTTCACCATGCCCGACGGACGCGCCCTGCTGACCAAGGAATCCGTCCTAGCGGTCGCCAGGCACGTCGGACAACGCGGCTCCAATAGCTGGTTCACGGATTCGCCCCAAGAGATTCTGGGCGATGACTTCGAAATGCCCGAAGGCTTCGATCTCCATCAGCTTGAGAAGGAAGAGAACATCTTCGACGTCTGGTTTGAGTCCGGCTGTAGCTGGTACAGCGTCGCCCATGCGGCCGGATGGCCTGTGCCGGTGGATCTGTATTTGGAGGGCTCCGACCAGCATCGCGGATGGTTCCAACTCTCACTCCTGCCCGCTATCGGCGCGACGGGTGACGCACCGTTCAAGAACGTCCTGACCCACGGCTTCACCGTCGACGAAAAGGGTATGAAGCAGTCCAAGTCGCTGGGCAACTACGTCAGCGCCCAGGACGAGATCGCCAAGTACGGCGCCGATATTCTCAGGCTCTGGGTCGCCAGCGTCAACTACCAGGAGGATATGCGCTGCAACGACGAACTGATCGGGCGGTCCCAGGACGCCTATCGCAAGATCCGCAATACGCTGCGCTACCTGTTGGGCAACCTCAATGGATTCGACGCAACCCAGCACGCGGTGCCCTACGATCAGATGTTCGAGATCGATCAGTGGGCCATGTGCCAGCTGCAGAAGCTGATCGCCGATGTCACCGACGCGTATGAGAACTTCGTGTTCCACCGCGTGTTCTCGCTGCTGTACAACTTCTGCACCGTCGAGATGAGTAGCATCTACATGGATGTACTCAAGGATCGACTCTACTGTGACGCCGCCGATGGCCCCTCGCGCCGCAGCGCCCAAACGGTCATGTATCAGATCCTCGACGCCCTCGTCCGACTCCTGACGCCGATCCTGGCCCATACGGCTGAAGAGGCTTGGGAAGCTATGCCAGGTCGAGACGAGAACTGCGGCTCCGTACATCTGGCGAGCATGCCCACGATTGATGCGTCCATCGACTACGCCGGCCAGCAAGGCAAATGGCAAAGACTGATGGAACTGCGCGACGAGGTCCTCCGTACGCTCGAAGGACTCCGTCAGGACAAGACGATCGCCAGCAACCAGGAGGCGGCCGTCACGATCCATTGCACGGAAGAGGACGCGACGGCTCTGAACGCCTTTGGCCTGGAGTCCTTCGCCGCCCTGTGCATCATCAGCGAGGTCAAGCTGGAACCGGGCGCCGAGACGACGACCATCACGGCCCAGAAATGCACGCACGAGAAATGTCAGCGCTGCTGGAACTACTGGCCCACCGTCGGCGCCAACCCTGACCATCCGGATCTCTGTGGACGCTGTGCAGAGGTGGTCGCCTCCGCTTAGACGGCCTTCAGTTGTTCAACAACTCGCGCATAGACTTCGTCGAGTGTGATGTGGCTGACGGCGTGGGCGGGGTTGGTGCTCTTGATGGCCATCCCTCTGTCACTGAGGTCGCGACCGACGAGGCATTCGGGACGCTGGTAGGGTCCGACACGCAGGGGGTTCGACCAGCTGAACATCATCACCAGGGGGCGTTCCAACGCCGCGGCGATATGCCCCGGCCCAGTGTCGTTGCTGATCACAACACGGGCACCGCGCAGGACCTCGACCAGTTCGGGCAGAGAGGTCTGCCCCGCCAAACTCAAAATCGGGCAGGCCGCTCTTTCTCCGATCTGCTCGATCATCGCCCTCTCCGGGCCGCTACCTGTCGCAACAACAGACAGCCCGTGTTGGGAGGTGAGCCTCTCCGCCAGCGCGGCGAAGCGTTCCACGGGCCAGCACTTGCTGACCTGAGCAGACCCGGGAATGATGACGGCATACCGGTCACGCTCAATGGAGTGCCTGGACAGCAGCTTCTCGACGGCTTGGGCAGCCGCCGGCTTCTCGGGCAAAACGAACTCGACCCGTCGATCCTCTGCTCCCATGGCCTCGAGGATCTTCATGTAGTAGTCGATCACGTGGACCCATTCCGGCCCAGCCGGGACTGTCATCGTGTAGAAATGGTGAGCGAATTCGCGACGCCAGACCGGACCAAACCGTTGAGGACAACGCGACAGCCAAGCCAGCGATGCGCTGCGAAAGAGCCCCTGAAGATCCAACACGGCGTCGAAACGGCGTCCGCGCAGCTCTCGCACCAGCGATATTAGCGAACCGAACGCGCCGGGATGGCGCCACGCCCTGCCCAGGCGCTTGCGGTCTAAATGGAGGATCTCGTCCAGATGTGGATGTCCCTTAATCACCGGGGCGAACTCAGGGCGAACGAGCCAGCTTATGCGCGCTCGGGGGAAGCTGCGTCGCAGCGCTGAGAGAGCGGGCAGCGCCATGACGATGTCACCCAGAGAGCTAGGTTTGATGAGCAGGATGTTCGTCCATGTGGTTGACATTGGTTGCGGATTGTACGCCAGAGAGGGCTTGCGGGCAATGAACGATCTCAAATCCACGTTGAAATGTCCGTCTGGCCCGCTAGAATGGGGCCGGCACCAGTTCTTGGACGGCTGCGGCCCCAAACACAGAGACTCTGAGGAATTCGCCGGATGGCAGTCAAAGGCACCTACATCTACGAGTGGCCGCGCCCCATGGTGACGGTCGACGCAGCCGTGTTCAGTTTCGCCGAAGGCAAAGCCCATCTCCTGCTGATCAATCGCAAACATGACCCCTACCAGGGTCAGTGGGCGATTCCGGGAGGCTTCATCGAGATGGACGAGGAACTCGAGGATGCTGTCGCCCGGGAATTGGCGGAGGAAACCGGCTTAACCGGCATGGCGCTCGAACAGTTGCGCACGTTCGGCACAGTGGGCCGCGACCCGCGGGGCCGGCAGATCACAGTCGTCTTCACCGGCATCGCCGGGCCCGGCCAGACGCAAATCCGCGCTGGGGACGACGCAGCCCAAGCAAGATGGTTCGCCATCGACGCCCTCCCGGACGATATGGCCTTCGACCATAGCCAGGTCGCCCAAGTGGCCATCGCCAGGCTCAAGAGTACGAAGGCATACCAGGATCAGATCGAATCGCCCTCGCCCTGATGCCCACCGCTCTCAACGCTATCCCGCATGAAAGGACTGAAGCATGAGAAGCTACACACGTCTTGGCCTGATCGGCCTGCTGACCTTCACGCTATGTCACTGTGCAGCAGCATCGCGCGCCGGTGAGCGCATCGTCCCTGGCATCGAGGAATTGTATCGATTGGATCGGCTCGCTATGTTTCGCGAGTCGGTGGAGGTCGCATCCGTGTCGAGCTACGACCGGACCGGAGGCAACAATGACGGTTTCGGCGGGCAGTATTCGTTTGTGCGAAAGGAGAAGGACGGGCTCGTTCTGGCGGACCTTAAGGGCCCCGGAGTGATCTATCGCATCTGGACGCCGACACCGACCGACGACGTGATGGAGTTCTATTTCGATGGAGAGGCAGAGCCGAGGATCCAGGTGACGTTCCGGGGCATCTTCATGGGCAAACACCCGGCCTTCGAGCGACCTCTGGTCGGATACGGGGCCGGCGGCTTCTACAGCTATGTCCCCCTGCCCTATGAGAAATCCTGCAAGGTCTTTGTACGAGCCAAACGGATTCAGTTCTACCAAATCAACTACGCGACGTATCCGGAGGGCATGGGGATCGAGACTTTCTCCGTCCAGCCGACCAGTGTACAGCGAAGGCATCTGGAGAAGGCCAAGACCGTGTTCGGCTCGGCCGGCAAGGATGTCAGCGCCTACGTCGCGCCCGAGAGCAGTCCAATCGAGACGGTAGCAACAAAGGTTGCTCTTGAGCCTGGAAAGGCGGCGACGCTCTTCGAGATCAACCGCCCAGGTCGGATCGTGGGAATTCGCCTGGGATCGGCCGAGTCGCTCGCCGGCAAAGCAAGAGACATCGTGATGCGCGCCTACTGGGATGGAGACAGCCAGCCCGCGATTGCCAGTCCCGCCGGTGATTTCTTTGGCTACGCCTGGGGGGAACCGGCGATGAAGTCGCTACTCATCGGCACGGCGGACGACACGAACTACTGCTACTTCCCCATGCCCTTCGACCGATCGGCTCGGATCGAGCTGTACGCCGAGCCTGGACTGGACAAGAGCGTAACGGTCGATGCCGAGGTGCTCTTTGCGCCGGTGGCCCGCAGGGAAAATGAGGGCAAATTCTACGCCCTCTGGCGGCGCGAGAACCCCACGACCAAGGGCAAGCCCTTCACGTTCATCGACACAAAGGGACGCGGTCATCTGATCGGCGCCGTGCAGCAGTCGCAGGCCTTCGAAACCGGAGGAACCTACTACTTCGAAGGGGACGACCAAACCACCATCGATGGCGAGCTGGTCATTCACGGAACAGGCTCGGAGGACTTCTACAACGGGGGCTGGTACGACGTCCCGGGACGCTGGGAGACGAGACGATCCTTCGTCCTCAGTGGGTGTCTAGCGTACAAGAAGCATCTGGGCCGAACGGGCGGATACCGCATCATGCTCGGGGACGCTTACGCCTATCGCGAGAGCATCCTGCAGACCATCGAGCACGCGCCGACCAATAACGACCAGTTGAACGACTACTGCGGCGTGACCTATCTCTACTCACAAGAGCGACCGACATGCAGTTTTGCCTTGCCAGCTGCCGAACGACGTATCGTTCTCGATCCGGAACGGATCGTCTTCGCCACCTGGTGGAATGTGCCGATCTACTCGTTCTCGCTGAGGAACGCCACTTTGGCCAAGGAGGGCGCCACGTTCGACGGACGCGAGGTTCGATTCCTGTCGATGCGGGCCAAGGACAACGCCATGTTCGGGCCGCACTCGATCTGCTTCACCTGCGAGTTACCCGCGGCCGGGACGTACCGTGTGACCCTGGACGTCGTCAAAGGACCCGAGCAAGCCAAGGTACAGGTGTTCCGCGACGAGGCGCCGGTCGGTCCTGAGGTCGATCTGTTCGACGCCGCGAGGCAGCCGGCGAGAGGAATCCATGTCGGCACCCTCGATTTCGAACAGGGTCCGAACAACCTGATGTTCAAGCTGGTGGGAAAGAACGCCCAATCGGAAGGACTCGGTTTCGACTTGACGAGTATAGTCTGCGAACGCGTGGACTAAGTGCCCCACTCTGGAGCCTTGGAACGGATACATGATGAATCGACTGCTCTTGTGCTCTCTCATCCTTTGGGTCACCGGCCCCAGCATGGCTCAGTCGCGACAGGTGATTCCCGCCAAGTCGGAAGGTCGCACGGTCGCGCCGGCGGCCATGCAACGGGTCTACGACGAGGTCAAGACGCCCTTCAAGTACGGCGTCATTCTCAAGGGCGAGAAAGGTAAGAAACTCGACTCTCCCAGCGTATTCCGCGCGGGCGAGAAGTGGTATATGGTCTACATCATCTTCGACGGCGACGGCTACGAGACGGCGCTGGCCCAAAGCAATGACCTGCTGCACTGGGAACCGAAGGGGAAGGTCCTCCCTTTCCGAAATTCCGGCTGGGATGCGGTCCAAGCGGCCGGCTACATCGCGCTGCAGGATACGACCTGGGGCGCTTCGTACAAGCTCGAAGCTTACGATGGCAAGTACTGGATGTCCTATCTGGGCGGCGCCCTCAAGGGGTACGAAACCGATCCGTTGGCCATCGGGATCGCGTGGACGAAGGACCCGACCCACGCAACGTCCTGGCGTCGACTCGATGCGCCAGTCCTGTCGGGGGATCAACGAGACGTACGCCCCTGGGAAGCGCTGACCCAGTACAAGAGCAATATCATCCATGACACAGATGAGACCTTGGGATACCCGTTCGTGATGTTCTACAACGGCAAACCCAAAGGTGGCGCCGAGCGGATCGGCATGGCGGTCTCGCACGACATGCGGCACTGGAGCCGCTACGGGGTCGAACCCGTTATCGACAACGGCAAGGGCATCTCGGGCGATCCCCAGATTACCCGGATTGGGGACACCTGGGTGATGTTCTATTTCGGCGCCTTCTGGCGTCCGAAGGCCTTCGATACCTTCGCCTGCTCATACGATCTGGTCCACTGGACGAAATGGGTAGGACCCGATTTGGTGGCCCCGTCGGAATCCTACGACAAGACCTACGCCCACAAACCCTGGTTGGTCAAGCACGACGGCGTGGTCTATCATTTCTACTGCGCCGTCGGTGACCAGGGCCGTGTGCTGGCCCTGGCCACCTCTGCGGACTTGCGAGCTATTACTGACTGACGCTAACGCTCACGGCAACCCTGGCTAGGGCCCGGGTGCAGGGTGAGTGACGTTGTCGACACGGACCTGATCGGATCCTCCGGCGTCGGAACCGTCCTTCTGGTAGGTCCAGGCGAAGACTCGATCGCCGGCCTCTACCGGGAAGGAGGCGGTGCCCTGCGCCTCACCGGACCAGGCCTGTTGCTCCTGCCCATCGATGAAGAACCGGAAGACATCGAAGCCGGATTCCGTGGACACCCAGTATTCGAAGGTGATCTCCCCGGCCCCGACGTTCACCGACAATTCCATGGTGCTCGTTTCGGCATCGGTGATCGTGCCCGATCGAGCGACGGAATTGCCGCCTGTGGTCAGGATGAACCAGCCTGCGTCACCGCGCGAACGGAACTCAGGTCCGATGGAGAATCGGTTTTCGAAATCGTAGACAACCAGATCCGCTGGATCGCCCGGTTCGTCGGGATCGTCCGGGTCATCGGGATCATCGGGCGTGTCGGGGTCGCCCGGCTCATCAGGTCCGTCAGGGGAGTCCCCACCTCCGGGCAGAACGGACAACGGCGGGCTTCCGCCGGCGGTATCACCCAGGAGGACACGAGTCCCGTCGGGCAGCACCACAGAGACTTCGAGAGAGGCGGACCCGTCGTCGACGGAAGACGTCTGTGGGCCGTTGCCCGAAGGACCTGGGATGGAACCGAGAGCACGGAGTTCGAACGGGAAGAATCCCGCTCGCTTGACCTCGAAGGGGGCGTCGCCCTGCTTGAGAAGCCCCGGCTTCTCGTCGCCCGGTTCGCCATTGTCCGGAGGCATTCCGTCTCCGTTGTCGCCGTCTTGGGCGCCCAGATGGTCGCCCAATGTGTTGGCGACCTCAACGCCCCCAATCTTCAGCACGGCCCGATCATCGCCGTGGATGCCGAAGATATGCAGGCCCTCGTTCAGATCAATGACGCCATGGGCTTCGGTGCCAAAGAGACGGCCCCCGTTCGGTGACAATGGGATCCCTGGATAGGGCTGATCTGGCGCGCCCTGAGCCGAACCGAAGAGACCGTGATCGATCGAGAGATTCGTGCCGAAGTTGAGCACATCGACAACATCACGACCAGCCTCGGCGACGGGATCGGAACCACCGAACAGGTTCTCCAGAGTGTCTCTTGGGTTCTCGTCGACCAGTATGTCGTCGGGGTTCTCGATCAGCGCGGTGCGCACGTCGATGCCCGGCAGTAGAGTTTCCGGATCGACATCTTCCAGGAGCCCCTCTTCGGTCACGCAGCGCAGCGGCTCTGGGCAGGCTCCCAGTATCGCATACCAGATTGCGTCCTGTTCGAACGTGAAACCGGCGTCGTCGAAGATGAACGTGCTGGCCCCTACCGTGAGGTCAAGAGGTTCGCCGTGAACAAGGGCGTCGAACAGGTCGCCCGACAGAATGCTACTCAGGTCAACTATAGGTATGACGGCCTTGAGCCGCGTTCGATTCCCCGCCGTATCGACGTCCACGGTCGCACCGGGGATTTCGATCCAATCGCCGGATTCCAAGAGGTTGAAGCCTCCAACGAAGCCGGGCCCAAAGCCGATGACGGCGTCGTTATCCAGGAAGGCATCACCGGTCAGCGTGTCGTTTCCTTGACGGTGGCGCCGAATGAACGTATCGACGCCGATGGTCTCATGGAGGTCGACTCCGTTGAAAACAGCCTTTAGGACCAGGTCACGCTCGGAGAGATCGGCCCCGAGCGTCCCCGCTTTGGCTGTGTAGGATTCGAGATCAGGCCCGCCTGGGCCAATCGTGGACCCGCCCACATCCTCACGAGTTACATCGTCGAGGTCATCGCCCCAACGGCCGACCACTTCCGGGACGAACAGGGCCCCCTTCCGGGGAGGGCATCGCAGCGACTCGAGAACGTCGTCGACGAAACTACTCGCCAGAGGAGACCGGACATGCCCTATCTGCTCAGCGAAGGCTCGAATCGGGACCGTCTGGTCGGGGTCATCCAGGCGAGAACTGGTTCCGTCGGGAAACAGGAGATTCCCCGAATCGCCTGACGGAAATAAACCGGCGGAAAAGGCGATTTCCCGGGCCAGTATCCTCCCCGCCTCCTGAGGCTGGCCACCTAGCTCCAGGAACGCGGCAGGAAAGAACGCGGCGTTCCACAACACGGTATCCGGCTGCTCAATCCAGACATCATCGGCGATGTAGATAGTGATGGGGCACCCGTGATGGTGGCGATTGCCCCACCCGGCTTCTTTGAGTGGGTCCTCGCCATTCCCGTTGAGTGAATCCCACGGTGATCGGGGCACGGGGATCGTGTGGCGCAGGGCCTCGTCGTGCTCGGCCTCGCCCAGGAGTCGGTCTCCGTTGCCAATCTCCACTCCGGCCTTGTACCCAACGACATTGAGCTGCACATTGGCTTGGATAAGGATCTCATTGGTCGCGATGAAGGTTTGATCGACATTGAGTTGATCGGCGGGGCTCTCCGGCCCAACCACTCTGACAAACACAGGGATTTCAACGCCGCCCGGCTCGACAAGAGCACTCGGAGTCAGCGTAGGACTCCCGGCGTAAGTTGCACCTAAGAAACAGCTAGAGACGCACAACAATATGAACCCACTAAATCGGTCTCTCTTGTGAATCGCCATGGTTCATCCTCCCTAATTCGCTTCTCGTTCCAGCGATCAACTGAGCGATAATGGTGTGCAGTTTGGTGGGGCGCCTGCCGGCCCTCCAGGGCTCGTGTGGCTTCGATCGGTCATGCGTTTGCTGCTACGCGTCGGCCGTCATGGAGGGGCCGGAATGTGTCAACTCACTCGGGGCACGCGGGCGCCCAATGAGATTGTTGTCGATGAGTAGGTGCTGGAAGACGGGTTTTCACAGAAACCAAAATGTCGAAGAACACGGCACACACCTGTAATCCCATAGGTATACTGGTTGATATTCAGAGAGAGTTCGAAGATTCCGTTTTTTTCTTCGAGATTGTCGACTGACAATGGAGGGTTGCTGAAGAGAGATCGCCACTCAAGGCCAGAGCCCGCTGTGCAGCCACTGTTCGGCGAGAACAGCGAAGTCGCGGAAGTCTACGGCGCCGCTGGAGTTGAGATCGGCCGGAAGCGATTCCGGATACGGAAGCTCCCCAGTCCCGTCGGTGGCGAGATAGGCAGCTTGCGGTTCATTGAGGGCACGGTCATAGATCTGAAAATCGTCAATGAGTCCGTCATAGCGGCCGTACCAACCCGTCCCGATGACAAACGAGGTGATGTTGTCAATCGGCGCGTCGGGCGCGAAGCGGCTGTCGTAGAGACGCCCATTGAGATAGATCCGCATCACGCTTCGTCGGTTTTCCGCATCGCCCTGGGCATCTTTGGTGAACACCCAGTGGTTCCAGCGCCCGGTCCACTCGTCCGATGAACCGTGCCGGCCGGCCAAGCGATTCTCGTACGACCAGGGGGTGCCGCAGTCCCAGCGATACCGCCCCGGGCGACGCCAACAGCCCAGGTGGATCGCGATAGACGGATTCGCCACGCCGTAGGTGTAGTTCGAGCAACAGAGCGTGTCGTTGAGATGTGACGAGTCCTCGCCGTATTGCCAGAACGCAATCGTGATCGCGTCGTGAATGCCCTGGAAGACCCGCGCCGCGTCGCCAACCTCGACCGCGTCGCCTGGGTTGAGGAAGCGTATGGCCTGGCCATGAACGCCGTCTTCGTAGGTCGGCCGACCAGAAACCTGCCCATGGGCGAAACCGGTGCTGTCGCTGGCGTTCTCATCGAATCGATACCAGAGAACGGGATCTCCTGGCGGCGATACGGATACAGCGCCCACTGGTTCATACAGCCACTGTGCGGCGATCTGCTGAACGTCTGTGTGGTCAACGATGCAGTCGGACGTCAGGTCAGCGTTCGGACGGTGCGCATTTGAGCATTGCGGAGCGCAGATTGAGATGTCATCAATGTACACCGTGCCACTTCCGAATTGGCCTACCTGAGCGTCCGGCCAATTGAGGCCAAAGGTCAGCCGGGTGACGCCCGCCAGGTTGACATCGTTGAAGTCGCGCAGCGGCACGTCCCAGGCCATCCACTCGGGTCGGGTAAGCGCCTGCACGTCTCCCGCAAACCGCTGCTGTTGTTCGTTCTGCCCGTCGCTGAGCGTCACGTACATTTGCCCTTGGGTGTCGTTGTTGTGCTTGCCGTAGATCCAGAAGCGCAGCACGCCATCTCCTGTATGTGTCCAATCCTGGGGGGAAGCGAAATCATGGTACGTTTCAGAGTATTGGAGCGAATCGTAGTAATATGTAAAAACCATGGATTGCCGGCAACTGCGGAAGATGTCTCCACTCTCGATGGTATTGCCTCCCCAACTGCGCGTGGGCCAGGCTTCACGCAGAGACGGGGCCGACGACCCACCATACGCATCGAAATCGTCGATCATTACATAGTCTGTGGTGGTAAACGACCAGACCTCTCCGGCCGCGATGTCGTTGGTGTCGGATTGACTGACTGTATCGATGCGCCAAAAGTACGTTCGGCCCAGTTGGATGTGAGGCGGTTCGATGTCGTTGGCGTCCGGCGGTTCGATTCGGAACGCGACGGTCGAATCCCCTGTTTCAACGAGGCTTCTGACTTCACTGAAATAGAGAAGCTGCTCGTGCCCCTCGCAGACGGGCGTCCAGACGAGGTTCACATCAATAGGCGTATTGACTTGACCGCCGACCGGATTGGGATGACGCGCGATCGAATCGCATGCGTGCGAAATCCGAGCCTGGACGCTTCCAACATCAAAGCCGGGCGACTGTCCACCGTGATCCGTTCCGACCAGTCGCACGCCTCGAAGGGGCCAGGGAACCTCAATCTCAGGCAATTCCATACTGATGTATGTCAGCGCCTGAACGTGCAGTTTCTCGGCCTTGACGATACCCAGGGCGTACTCGCACTCAGCGCCGTCGGTCAGGAAGACAATGGCCTCCTCACCCGCCTTGCCGGATTCGACCATCTCGATGTCATCGTCCGGGCCGTCGACAAGCACACCCGAGAAGAGCAGGTCAATCCAATGGTTCTCCGGAATGGTCACAGCCGTCAATTCTGATGGGGGCGGACCGACCAGCCAGGCATGCGGCACAATCGACACCGGATAGGTCCCATGGGACGACATTCCGGTCCAGCAACTCTGGTCGGCGTCAAAGGCGTCGGTCAGATCGGAAGGATACTCGAACACCGCCGCGCCCAGCGTCAGGATCGGAACGAGGCCTCCCACGAGTAGCCCTAGAAACCACCAATTCTGCACACGCACAATCATCCTCCTGCTCTGATTACGCATCTGAGAGGCCCTCGACCGTGCTTTCCCTCTCAACGCCGTATCGATTATACCATTTCAGCGGCTCAAGTGCCATGGGCTTCGCCGGAATCGGCCCTGAGAGACGTCCAGAGCCCATGCCCTCGGAAAAACCCTTGATTCCTGGTCACGAGCCGCGATACCATCGCAGGCGTCACGCGAACGGTGCCGCACCGCAATGCAGGAGAGAACCAGGTCTCGTAATGCAGGCCGCAGTGAGAGGCGACGAACGATGAGCGAGTATTCAGCAAGTCCCACAGGTGAGAAATTCGCACTTCCTACCCCCGATGCCTATGAGGCCGAGCTTCAACGGCTCGAAGCCCTCGCTCAGGCCGCCCGCGATGAGGGCAAGGAATTTGTCGTGGTCATGGGCGTCGGCTTCGTCGGAGCCGTCATGGCTGCGATCATCGCCGACACAGTCGACAAGGAGACGGGCCGACCCAGCAAGTTCGTAATCGGCTGTCAGCGGCCCAGCACGCGCAGCTACTGGAAGATCCCGCTGTTGAACCGAGGCCAGTCACCGGTCAAGGCCGAAGATCCCGAAGTGGATCCCATGATCGAGCGCTGCGTGCTGCAGAAGAAAACCCTCATCGCGACGTACAACAGCGACTGCCTCAAACTGGCCGACTGCGTCGTGATCGACGTCCAATGCGATTACACCAAACACGATCTGGGCGATATGCGAACGGGGCAGGCGGAGATGAGCGCCTTGGAAGCGACGATGAGGACGATTGGTGAGAAGATCGAACCTGGGTGCCTGGTCCTGATCGAAACGACCGTCGCGCCGGGGACGACCGAGTTCGTCGCCTGGCCCATCATGAAGAAGGCATTCGCGACCCGCGGGATCGAGAGCGAACCGCTGCTGGCCCACAGTTTCGAGCGCGTCATGCCCGGGCGGCACTACGTTTCTTCCATTCGGGATTTCTGGCGCGTTTGCTCGGGGTGCAACGCAGAGGCGCGGGGCCGCGTCGAGAAGTTCCTGCACGAGGTTCTCAACACCGACGAATTCCCGCTGACGGTAATGGACCGCCCGATTGAGTCCGAGACCACCAAGATCGTCGAGAACTCCTACCGCGCCACAACCCTGGCGTTCCTGAACGAGTGGAGTCTGTTCGCCGAACGCAACGGCGTGGATCTGATCAAGGTGATCAACGCGATCAAGATGCGGCCAACACACAGCAACATGATCTTCCCGGGACCCGGCATCGGGGGATATTGTCTGCCCAAGGACGGCGGGCTGGGCTATTGGGCGTACAAGCATATCCTCGGCTTCGAAGACGGCGACAGCATCTTCAAGATCACGCCCAATGCCATCGATATCAACGACACGCGTGGACTCCATGTCGCCCAGTTGACGCGGGACGCCCTGCGCAATATGGGCCGGTACATCGCTCATGCCGATGTCCTGGTCTGCGGCGCCAGCTATCGCCAGGATGTGGGCGATACGCGCTATAGCGGCAGCGAGATGGTGGTGCGAAAGCTCACGGAAATGGGCGCCGAGATTCGCGTGCATGATCCCTATGTCGAACACTGGTACGAACTCGAAAGCCAGGACACGTATCCGGCTCCGGGGCACTCCTGGGCCCGCTTCTTCCGCAATCAGGACGGCCTGACCAAGACCCGCGTGGAACAGGACATCGCCCAGGCGCTGAACGGCGCCGAGGTGGTCATCCTCGCCGTGCCGCACAAACCCTATCTCGAACTCGAGCCGGACGAGGTCGTTCGCTGGGCCGGGGGCCCCCTGGCCGTGATCGATTGCTTCGGCATCCTCGACGACCAGAGGATTCGGCGCTACTTCGAGCTCGGCTGTGAGGTCAAAGCCCTGGGTCGCGGCCACATCCAGCGGATCAAGACTGAGGTCAAAGGATCGACGCCTGAGGCCTAGCGCGGCTCGCTTTGTTGGCTGCACGGAGGCATTAGATGGACATCAAGGATAAACGCATCGCCATACTCTCACCGGTAGCATGGCGAACGCCCCCCCGCGCCTACGGCGCCTGGGAGACGGTCGCCAGCAACATCGCCGAGGGACTCGTCGCTCGAGGCTGGCGGAATATCACTCTCTTCGCCACCCGTGACTCAGTCACGAAAGCAAATCTCGTCAGCTTCATCGACACAGGCTATGAAGAGGACAAATCGCAGATTCCCCCCGTCTCGACCTGCCTGCACATCTCCAAGGCGCTGGCCCGGGCGGGCGAGTTTGACCTGATCCACAACAACTTCGACTATCTGCCCCTGACGTATCGGCCCTTCATACAAACGCCCATGCTGACCACGATTCACGGATTCTCCGAGCCGGACATTCTACGTGTCTACCGGGCTCATAAGGACAGCTACTTCGTCTCCATCAGCGATTCGGACCGTGATCCCGAACTGCCGTACCTTGCAACAGTCTACAACGGAATCGATCTGTCGAACTTGACCTTCCGCGAAAGGCCCGGCAAGAGTCTCGTCTTCTACGGGCGCATCCACCCGGACAAGGGGCTGCATCTTGCCATTGGGGCCGCCCAGAAAGCTAACATGCCCCTGATCGTCGCCGGGATCGTCCAGGATCAAGGCTACTTCGACCGCTGCGCTGAGCACTTCGACGACAATCTCATCCGATACATCGGTCCGGTCAACCCTCCCCAGCGCGATGCGCTGCTGGCCGAGGCCCTGGCCGTGCTGCATCTGAACACAATCCCCGAGCGATTCGGCCTGGTGATGGCCGAATCCATGGCTGCCGGCGTTCCCGTCATCGCCATGGATCTGGGCTCGTGCCGCGAGGTCGTCAAGGATCGCCAGACGGGGTATCTGGTCAACAACGTAGAGGAAGCCGTCAGCGCCATACGGGCCATCGACCAGATCGACCGCCAGAAATGCCGTCAGCACGTCGAGGCCAATTTCACCATCGACTCCATGGTCTCCGGCTACGAGAAGGTCTACGAGGAGATCTTCCGCCGCGAAGCGACTGGCCAACTCTAGTCGGCTGCGGATAACCTGAGAGAAAAGCGAGAAACCTGTGAACCAGCGAGATAATATGCTTGTACATACAATATATGTCAGGTATAGTGGTGGACCATGAGCAAGAAGACAGCGAAATATCTGGAGTGTTGCCTGTACTTCACGGCCAATTCCCTCGCCCGGCATATCAATCGCATGGCCGAAGAGGCATTCGCCCCGGTGGGGCTCTCGCCTTCGTATGCCTATCTGATGCTGCTGGTGAATGAACGGCCGGGCCTGACACAGAATCAGCTCAGCCGGGAGATGAATCTGCAGCCATCGACTATGACCCGGTTCGTCGACAAACTCGAAGTCCGCGGTGTTCTCAAGCGAGAGCAGGAAGGCAAGACCACCCGAATCTATCCGACCAAGACCGGGCAGCGGCTTGAGAAGGACATCATCAAGGCCCTCAAGACGCTTTACGATCGATACTGTGAGGAGTTGGGCGAAGAATTCGCCGTCAAGATCACCGCCGATATCCATCGGGCGAACGCCCTGATGGCCCCGGAATAGGGGCGACCGGTTCCTTTTTTGCCAACTATACATGTATGTACACACACTTATAATGCCCCTGAGCAGGATAACCTGAGAAGGAGAACGCCTCATGAAGCAGGTCGCGATCAACCGAAACGTGATTCCCCCCATGCCGGTCGTGCTGGCCGGCACAATCGTCGATGGCAAGGCGAACTTCATGACCGTCGGCTGGTGCAGCCGTGTCAACGCCGCGCCGCCTCTGATCGCCATAGGTATCAACAAGAAGCACCAGACACCCACGGGTATTCTCGCGAACGAAGCCTTCAGCATTTGTTTTCCAGGCTCCGAAATGGAGCAGATCACGGACTACTGCGGCGTCGTTTCGGGCAAGAAGGTCGACAAGTCCACCCTCTTCGATACCTTCACGGGCGAACTCGAAAACGCCCCGATGATCGAAGACTGCCCGGTCAACCTCGAATGCAAACTGGTTCAAACCGTGGAACTGCCCACCAATTACCTGTTCATCGGAGAAATCGTAAACGCCTACGCCCGGGCCGATGTGCTGGAGAACGGCAGACCGCAGGTCGAGAAGACCAAACCGATGATCCTGACCATGCCGGACAACCGTTACTGGCAACTCGAAACCAGCATCGGCCGCGCCTGGAAGGACGGCCTGGGCATGAAAGATTGACCAACATGGCGATGATGTATGCTACACCGCGACGGTCTTGCGGAATCGCTTGCCAACGCTATACTCTGGTCCTTGGCGAAAGGCTGCTGAATACTGACAGGAGCAGTCAGCGAACATCCGATCACGGGCCAAGACAGGGGAACGCGCCATGGATAAGAAGATCGTCACGCGCTACGAAGGCAATCCGATCCTGACGAAGGATGATATACCCTATGCCGTCGAGACGGTGCACAACGCGGCGGTCGCGAAGTACGAGGGACGGTACATCATGCTGTTTCGCTCGCACCTCGACACAGGGCGATCCATCATCGGGCTTGCCGAGAGCGACGATGGGTTCAAGTTCACCGCCCGGCCCGACCCGTTCATGACGCCCGGGACCGAGCCGCCCTTCTCGGAGTACGAGGCCTTTGGCGTCGAGGACCCGCGCGTCACGTTCATCGACGGCGCCTATTACATCACCTACAGCGCCTACTCCCAGCACGGCGTTCGGATCGGATTGGCGAAGACCACCGACTTCGAAACCGTGGAGCGGGTCGCGCTGATCACCCAGGCGGACTACCGCAACACCGTGATCTTCCCGGAGAAGATCGACGGCCGCTATGTGCGGCTCGATCGGCCCCACTCAGAGATCAGCCCCTGGTCCGTCTGGATCAGCTACTCGCCCGACCTCGTCCACTGGGGCGATTCCCAGGTCGTGATGAAACCCGTGACATATCACTGGGATGAGATGAAAATCGGCCCCGGCGCGCCGCCGATCAAGACGTCGCGCGGCTGGCTGAATATCTATCACGGCGTCTTCCCGACCATGGACGGCTGCGTCTACCGCCTGGGTGTCGCCCTGCACGATCTGGCCGACCCGGCCCGGATCATCGCCGTGGGCGACCGCTGGATCCTCCAGCCCGAGGACCCTTGGGAAATCGTGGGCTACGTCCACAACGTCGTCTTCACCTGCGCGGCTATCCCCGAAGACGACGGAACACTCAAGATCTACTGGGGCGGCGCCGACAAGGTCATGTGCGCCGGGACCGCCGTCATCGAAGAACTCGTCGATTTCTGCCTGGACAGCCCACGCCCGCCGATTTGAATCGACAAAGGAATCCGGCGTCTCTTGAGAATTCTTGTTGACGCCATGTATACCTAGCACTACTATGCATATAGAAGCAATGCATAGAATTGGAGGTGCGAACATGGCGGTTTCAAAGGATTTGGTGGCGGCCTCTGCGGCTCCGATGGTCCTATCCATCCTGGCCGAAGGCGACAACTACGGCTATGCCATCATCAAGCGGGTCCGCGATCTTTCCGGCGGAGGAATGAACTGGACGGACGGGATGCTCTATCCCGTCTTGCATCGACTCGAAAAGCAGGGCCAGGTGCAGTCGTATATGCAGACCAGCGTGGCCGGCCGCAAGCGAAAGTACTATCGACTCAAGGAACAGGGCGCCAAGGCCCTGACCGAACACCGAAATCAGTGGATGCTGGTGCACACGACATTGCAGCAGTTGTGGGAGAGAAAACCATGTCTGACGTAGAGAAACAGATCGCGCAATGGCGTGACAGTCTGGCCTGTTCTGAGACGATGCGAGATTCGGATGTCGACGAACTGGAGAACCACCTGCGCGAGGAATTGGAAACCCTGAGCACATCAGGGCTGTCCCCGAACGAGGCCTTCTTTGTCGCCCGCCGCCGACTCGGTGACACAGCGGCCCTGGAAGCAGAATTCGCAAAGGCCCATCCGCACCGACGGCTCGGGCATCACCTCTTCTGGATGGTCGTCGGCGTCCTAACCGCTCGTCTCTTCGGAACTGTCTGCATGCTCGTGTCGAACGCATCGATCTGGTTAGGCTACATCCTGGGCTTGCGAGGAATATGGCTGGTCCTTGCCTATGGTGTCGCGCAGACTGTTGCTCTCGCGATCCTCGTGCTGCTCGCATGGCGCTATTATGCATCGCGCGTACAAGCAACGACGGTGAAACGGTCCCTCTCGATAAGTACGGGGTTATTCATTGCCTGTGCGCTGGCAGGATTGCCGTGGATATTGCGTCTGGTTATGCTGATCCCAGACTGGACCATATGGTACAGCGCTATGGTCACAATCGGCAGGGCCAGACACTGGGTAGACACCGTCTGGAGCACGCTGACCCCGTTCCTCTTGGTGGCAACAGCGATCGCTCTCTCCCTGCGGTGCACGCCGACCGCCCGAAGCCAGGGATAACGGAGAGTCGCAGCCCCTGAGCTGAGCGTGTTCGGACCGAGTGCAGGAATCACCCCCCTTTATGCCGGCCGGCGGCTCTGGCGCCACTTGCGGTCCATGAGGATGATGGTTTTCTCATGGATCTCGGGCGGCAAGGCCTGCTTGAGCATCTTGCGGGCCTCGTGCATGGGGGTGCGCTGGGTCAGATGTGAAATGATGATGTGCTCGTTGTCCAGCCGGTCGAGCAACGAAGCGAGTTCATCGACGTGCATGTGCCGGCCCGCCTTGGCCCGGCTAACATGGTCGTCCTCGTAGAACGTACATTCGGCGATCAGGATCTTGCTCTCGGCGACGTAATCGAGTTGGGCGAAATCCACGTATTGCGTATCGCCTAGGTAGGTAACGATCGGGATCTCCAGTGGGTTGTCGATCTGGACGCCCTGCTTTTTCAACTCAACAAGTTGGGGCCCGGTCAGACCGGCATATTCGGCCTTGAGCTTCTTGCGCTTCTCCAGAACGGTGAAACCTACTGATCCGGCGCTGTGCTTGGTGGGGAAGGCGCGGGCGAACAGATTGGGCTTGATCTGGTGCTCGTCACCCGGTTGGACGCCAACGAGCTTGGCGGGGATGCGGTTGCCGTCGAGCCGGCCCCACGCATTGACGATCTCCTGCATGGGCTTGATCAGATTGGCCGGGGCGACGATCGTCCCAGGCGCCAACCCACAGAAGTTTCGTTGCGAGAGATAGTATGCGAACCCGGCCGCGTGGTCCATGTGGCCATGTGTCAGCAACACGTGGTTGACGGCGATGAGTTGATCGGGCGCCTTGCCCACATCGAAGCAGACGTCCAGTTGCGGCAGCGCGATCACCGTCTCCTCGCCGGCGACCGAATAGCCGAGGATTTCCAGGTCATCGAGTTGAATCTGGGATAGGTTATGACTGGGCATCGGGATTTGAGATTTACGAATTACTGTTTGGCATTTACGATTTGAGCGTGTACGAAACGCACGAGGCCAGATAGTAAAGTCTAATCGGCGAATAGTAAATCGAAAATGCCCGACAAACGCAAACATCGCGGCGCCCATCCTTCCGATGCCCGGCTGTTCGGGCCCGAGACTCTGACCCCGTTGCGGGAAGCCCTGGGCGATTTCTCCCTTTTGCTTTCGAAGGGCTATCCCGACAAGAGCGCGTTGAAGCTGGTGGGGGATCACTTCTCCCTGACGCAGCGACAACGGCTGGCCGTGATGCGCAGCGCCTGCTCCGACGAGCAGAGAAATGGACGTCTCGCACGCTGTCTCGAAATCGCGGACCTGGGCAACCAAGCCGTTGCCATCGACGGCTACAACCTACTGATCACGCTTGAAGCGGCAATGAGCGGCGCCTTTCTCTTCAAGGGGCGTGATGGGTGTCTGCGCGATCTGGCCGGCATCCACGGGACGTATCGCCGGGTGGAGGAGACTGTCCCCGCCCTGGAGCTGATCGGCGAGTTCTTGGGGCGTCATCGCGTTGGGCAAGTTCGCTGGCTCCTGGACAGCCCCGTCTCCAATAGCGGTCGGCTCAAGACGCTGATCCGTGAGCTTGCCAGCCAACACGGCTGGAGCTGGGAGGTGCAGCTCCTGACGAATCCGGATGCGGAGCTTAAGACGACGGACCTGATCGTCGTCAGCACCGACAGCGTCGTCCTGGACCACTGCGTCCGGTGGACAAACCTGGGCAGAGAGATTATCCTGACGTGCGTGCCCGAAGCGCGGGTCATCCGCATGACTGGTTAATGGAGATGGGCCGCTGCGAAGTACAGACGAATGCGCGGGAGATGAGGTGGTGTCAGCGAAACGGTACTTGACCAAACATACCTTCCTGCTCGTCCTGTCGCTCGCGGTTGGCATGAGAGGGGCATCCGCGCAGTTACCAAGAAGCAAGGAGAGGCCCCTTCGCGAGCGTCTGGCGAATCGGAGCTTTCCCTCGGTATTCCAGGCTTGGAGTCCGGTGGAGAACGTCCCCGGTCTGACTCGCATGGAGGGAATTGCCCGGCACGATCTGGCCTGGAGCGCCATATCGCTGTGCGGCCTGCGTTGGGACCAGCATCCAAGTGGGCTGGCGAAGGGTTTCACGCCGGAGAGTATCGCGGCCGCGCGGAAGGTCCGGCGCAAGTTGCTCGGGCTGAATCCCAATCTGATCCTGATCGCCGAGATTCGTTATCGTGACGCTCACACGAGCTTCCTGCCGGAGAGACACAAATGGTGGTTGCGCGACGAAGACGGGCAGATCGTTGCAGGCTGGGAAGAGGGCGGGTATCTATGCTTGGA
Organism: Sedimentisphaerales bacterium; assembly: GCA_028277585.1. Classification (GTDB taxonomy): domain Bacteria; phylum Planctomycetota; class Phycisphaerae; order Sedimentisphaerales; family Anaerobacaceae; genus Anaerobaca. Next base: position 22,263 of record JANQFY010000196.1, on the reverse strand, counting down.
CTACAAGAATCGGGAGTACTGTCGGCATGTCGCCCAGCGAGCCCGTGCTGTCGTTGAATCAGGCGTAGCGGACGGAATTCTGCTTGACTGGTGGATCGACGATGAGGACCGACTGGCCCTGATCAAGGAGATCCGCGCCGCAATTGGTGACCGACCGCTGATCATCGTCAACGCCAACGATCGCATCGCCCCCCTGACGGCGCCCTATGTCAATGGGTTCTTCATGGAGTGCTACCGCAGCGAGACGGCCGAGGATTGGCGACGAATAGCTCGAACACTCACCTGGGCCGAGCAGAACCTGCGTCCACCCCACGTCAACTGCGTTGAGGTCTGGTTTCACAAGTCACGACAGGACCTGAACCTCATGCGGGCGGTCACTACGTTGACGCTGACACACTCCGATGGCTATTGCCTCTTCTCTGACCCGAACCCTCTGCCTACCCCCGACCATCTGCACGACTGGTACCCCTTCTGGGACAAAGGATTGGGCAAGCCGCTGGGCGCGCCGGTCGCAAGGCCCGACGGCGCCACGACGCGCGAATACACCCACGGAACCGTTGTCTACAACCCCATGGGGAACGACCCCGTCGAAGTGGTCTTCGAAACGGCCCATATCAGTCGAGCCACTTCCAGGAAGAGCCGCAAGCACGCGCTGCCCGCCTGCGATGGCGACATCTACCTCAAAGCGCCCGCCCCCTGAGTTAGACGACGTTGCCGTCGAATCGACCGTCTGCGGTCCCGTCTTCAGCATCGACCTCTTCGACAAGCTTGGCGAACTCTTTCAGGTCGATCGCTCCCTTGGCGGCGAGATAGCGGACAAGGGCAGCCAGATACAACTTCATCTCGTCGTTCTGTCTCTCCAGTGCATCCAATCTCATCTCGATGCCCTGGGCCGCCTGGCGCGACTCGGACTGCACGCGGGCGCGCAGATTCTGAATCTCTTGCCTTTGATCCTCAATATCCAGTTGCTGGCCCAGATTGCCCAGCAGTAGCATTCGACCCCATCCCATCGTCAGTCTCCCTTACAGTTCGTCAGTCCATACCAGGGGCGCACTCGATCTAGTCGCCCCCGAGATACGTGTGAATCAGTGCTGCCGCCGTATTGTCGACCGCCTTGGCAGCACTATCACCGCCCAGGTTCGTGCAGACCACTACAGCGAAATCCTTCTGCGGCGCGATCCACATGACGGCGTAGAACATCGTATTGGACCCGGCGTGCGTCAGGACCGTCCCGTCGCCCCAGGAACGCTGCGTGGCGACCAACCCGCCGGCGTACTCGCTGTCGGAGGCAAAGGGCCTGTGCAGCTTCCTGAACGTCTCAGGCGTGAGCAAGCGGCCAGCGCCGCGCGCCCCGGCCAGTTGCCACGCTGCATAGCGCGCGAAGTCCCCAATGCTGCAGTGGACTGTCCCGCCCGGGCCGATCGCCGCTGGATTATCCGCATGCAGACCGGGTCGAATGGACTCCAACACGCCATCCGAGCCGACCGTGTGCCCCCAAGGCTGATCCACCTGCCCAACGCTTGCCGGCGCCCCGAAGCCAGCGGAGGTCATACCAAGCGGCACGAAGAGCCTCTCGCGTAGAACCTCCTCCCACGGACGGTCCAGCCTGGTCTCAATGGCATGCCCGACAAGGGCGAAGCCAGCATTAGAGTAAACGTACTTCGTACCGGGCGTCGCGACCGGCTTGTGCTTCGTGAGCAGTTCGCGCGTCAGATAGACCCGCTGCTCGCGGGGCGGCTTGCCCACGCGTTCCCATAATCGCGCCCACAGATCATCCTCGTTCAGATCGTTGGGCGTCCCGCCATGATTGGAAGCAAGCTGCTCCAGCGTCACGGCTCGCCATTCGGGCAAGATCTGCGCCGCCAGTTCCGGGAACATCTCAGTCAGAGTCATGTCCCATCGCAGCTTGCCTTCTTCGACGAGCATCCCGGCCAGCGCGGCCGTCATCGACTTGGTGCACGAACCGATGTGCCATTTGTCGCCGGTGGTCACCGGATCCGAGCCGCCTGCTTTGCGAAGGCCCACCGCGCCGACAGCAACGGTCTCTCCCCCCTTTACCACGGCGGCCGCCAGAGCGGGCAACTCGCTTGTCTGGCGAATCGGTTCCAGCAGCGTGTCCAGGCACGCTGGCATAGATGGCGCGGCGTCGGCGCACGGCACCCAGAACACGCCGCACATAACCATGTATACAGCGATTCGTTCCAGAGCAGAGCTATGATGCATTCCGAATCCTGTCTTCATCACCACTCAGTCAACCAGCTTGCGAAGCACCGCCAGATCGATCGTCTCCAGGGAGTCGCAGATCATATCGGCTTGCTGCAGCTTCTCTGCGGGCGTGGTGTTGGTCACGGCAATACACTTGGCCCCGGCGGCTTTGGCCGCCTGGACCCCGTTGGGGGCGTCCTCGATCACGACACACCGGGCCGGGTCGAGCCCCATGCGCTGGGCTGCGATCAGGAACAGTTCAGGGTCCGGCTTCTTGTGTGTCACGTCATTGCCGTTGACGTACACCATCTTCGTATAGGGAACCTGCGCCGCCTCGAGCGCCGCGCGTGATTTCTCAAGCGTCCCCGAAGTCGCGATGGCGACCTGGAACGCATCATCGCCAAAGCCGGCTTCGATCAGTTCCAGAACACCTGGATAGGCAGGCAAGGGCTCGGTCTGGAGCACCTTCAGAAACAGGTCCTGACGATACTGGACCGCCTTCTCGACCTGATCGGCGTCTAGTTCGAGATTGTTGGCCCGCGCCGCCGCTTTGACGTACTCGTGGGCCCCGCGCCCCAACCCCTCGGTGAAATCCTCAGCCCTGACCCCCTTGACCCCAAACAAATCATCGAACACCTGGATGGACACCCGCCGATTGACGGACTCGGTATCCGCAACCACGCCGTCGACGTCGAAAATCAAGCCGTATCTGTCGCTCATCGTTGACCCTCAAATAGAACGCTCTCAACCGGCTGGATACTACCATCTCGGGCGCTCCTCGTCACGCTTTTGTCAACGTCACGCGGGTGCCGCATATGACGAGGCGTGAAAAACTCAGAATTCAGTAGACGAAAACGGCCCATCGCGGTGTCCTAGTGGCGACATCGTTGGTTTCGGAACTGATGAGGCTGATTGTTGATACTGCAAGAGAAACGGCTGCTCTGGCGGGCCAAGCGCGGCGATACGGACGCGCTGCGGGAGATCTACGAGCGGTACAAACTCGACCTGCTTGGCTTGGCCGTTACGCTGGCTCGCGACCAGGCGATGGGCGAAGACGTTGTCCATGATGTCTTCATTACGTTCGTGCGAACCGCACCCAGGCTGCGCCTGCGAACGAGTCTTAGGAGCTACCTCCTCACGTCGGTGGCGAATCGCGTGCGAACCTTGGGGCGCACGAGTGCGCGCCGCCTTGAGAGGCCTGAACTGGCCACGAATCACAATGGTGGATCGAGGCCGGAACAAGCCGCGATCGAGAACGAGCGAGCGGTGCTGATCGAGCGGGCCATGCAGCAGCTTCCTTACGATCAACGAGAGGTCGTTATCCTACGCCTGCAGGCGGGAATGAAGTTCCGGGAGATTGCGCTCTCCCAAAACGTCTCCATTAACACGGTTCGGAGTCGCTATCGCTATGGATTGGGCCGACTCCGAGAGCTGCTCAACGGCACGGTGACACCATGAACGATGACAAGAAGCTTGAAGAGACGATCCGTCGCTTCTGCCAGGCACGGCAAGAGCGGATGCAAACGAGGTCCAAATTCGACGAACGCGTCTTGGCTGACATCCCGGTCGCTCAGCAAGAAAGCCAACAGCGCAGGGCCGCCCCGGCGGCTCCTGCTATGAGGAGATTCATCATGAAACACAGGAAGACTCAATTGGCAGCAGCGGCTGTCGTTGTACTATCCATCATTCTCGGGGTCCACCTCTTTCGCGACGGGACGACACCTGCTTACGCTGTCGATCAAACCATTGCGGCGATCGAGAAAATCGAGACCGTCTACATGAAAGGTGAGTTCTACTGGCAAGGCCCTTTCGAATGTTGGATGCGCTTCGATGGCGATCCGGATCGGCCCACCCACGTCTGGCTCGGCTGGGAAGACCTCTCGATGGCAAAGATCTGCGCCCCCGACGGCATATTCAGCTTGAACAGAAACACGAAGTACCTTCACTTCGTTACGCGTGACGAACGGGGCATGTCGTGGATTCCCAAGTTTGGCCGTCTCTTTGGTGACTTGGTCAAGCAGGCCGGGAGGAACGACGCCATCGAAATCCGCCCTCAGGTTCTCTCTGATCCGGGGTCAGCCGTCGTAGTTCACATCGACACACCGAAACGCACGCAGGAATTCGTTGTGGACCCCGATTCCAAGTTGCCGCTGCGTTTCGCGACGACTCGGGAAGACGCCCCGATGGAGATGATCCGCAAGGGTCTGGTCATCAAGCATCTCACGGCGATTCGCTACAACGAGGAGCCTCCGGCCGGTATATTCGTCAAACCTGCCGACGCGGTGGTGGTGGACCAGGCGATCGATTGTTGGGTCGGCCCCGATTCAGGGCTGGACGTGGGCGAGATGCCGCGGGCCGAAGCATGTCGGGAACTCGTCAGGCAAGCGTGCCAGGCAATGATCGATCTGGACGAGGCGAAGCTCAAGAGCCTGGCTCTGTTCGCCCGCCGCTGGCCCCCGCCCGTCTGGAAACAGGTCCGCCAGATGAAGGAAGCGGGCCAGTGGGTCCAGAGTTACGAGATCACGGGTGAGCCCTACCCTGAGGGCGATGTCTGGTTCGTCCCCGCGAAGCTGCAGACGGGCGATGGTAAGGCCGAAGTTCAGACGGCGATGATCAAGTTCTACGACTTTGACGGGGTCGTGCGGGCATTTTCCGTCGGCTCCAAAGAGAAAGGCGTCGTGGACTAGCGGAGTGATTCGGCTTGGAGTACCGGCCGGATGGACCGTTTTGGGGGCTGGTCCATCCGGCCGCTCTCTGCGCTGATTCGCCCTTCGACTGCCCCAACGAGGATGCCGGAGTATGTCTTGACCCGCCTGGCGGAGGCAAGTACTATGAATGCGGTGAGTCGTCCCTATGCAGGAGGCCTCGTGTTCGCATGATGGGCAAGCAAAAGGGGTTCACACTGATTGAGTTGCTGGTGGTGATCGCCATCATCGCCATGCTGATGGCGATTCTGATGCCCGCCTTGAGCTATGTGCGCAAGCAAGCGCGATCCAGTGCTTGCCAGAGCAACCAGCGGCAACTCAGCCTGGCGATGAACCTCTACGCCCTCGACCACGAGGACAAGACAATGCCTTTCTCCCACCAACCTGGCGAGTACTGGTTCCATCATCTGGCGCCGTATCTCTCAGCCAAGGACTACAAAAACAACCCCGAAGCCCATATCGAAGGCGTGATGAAGGTGGCGTTCTGCCCGATGACCAAGCGTCAGGAGTTGTCGCAGGATTCGTTCTACGGCACAGCATCGCTGGCCTGGCGTTTCCTGGGCGGGGAAGGCAGCTACGGCCTGAACCTCTGGCTCCTGCCCGACGATCCCATCTACAGCGCGGACTTCCCGGCTGAGTACTACTACAAGCGCTACTCAGACGCCCCAGGCAACGCCCCCCTCATTGGCGATTCGATGTGGGTCGGCTCCTGGCCCTTCCGAGACGACGCGATGCCTGGGGACCTTACGGGCGACGGTGGGTACGGCGCGATCGGAAGCCCCTCTTATCCGCACGGCCAGGGCTACTTCATGGGCCGGTTCTGTCTCGACCGCCACAAGAAGGCAATCAATATCGGCTTTGTGGACAGCCATGTGGACCGCGTGCCAATCGAAGAACTCTGGGCCTTGCCATGGCACAAGCGCTTCGCCCCCAACCACGACATCACGCTGCCCTGAGTTCACATTCCGTCAGTCGCTTAGATACTGAGACGGGCAGCGAGTTCCTCCAGGACGTCCAGGCCTGTCGCTTCCGCATCGCGGGCTTGTTTGAGGGCCTCTAGAGCAGTTTGAGCGTGACTGTCTACCTTGACCGCATCGGCACATTGCTGCGTGAAGGGATAAGCTTCTGAGACTGCCCGGAGCCCCTGCGCGACGGTTTCGTATTGGGCCAGCGATCTGTCAAAGAGAAGGCCCGAATCGCGGCCGAGTCGTTGCTTAGCCTCTCGAAGGAATTCAACGGCGAACTGGCGAGACTCGGCCCATACGGCGGCATTGTAGCCCAGACCGAAGCGGTCGGCCTTGCCCTGCTCCATCGTCTCGATCCAGAGGTCATAACCCGCCAGTCCGCCGGTGCGATCGGTCCATTCGCAGCGGTTCCGACCGATGTCCACAGCATAGGACAAGGCCTGCCGAACCGTCTGCCGAACGTCCGCCGGTTCGATCCGCCTGACGCTGGAGACGAGTATCACGCCGATCTCGGAGGTCCCCGAGTTCTGCCAGGAGACCGGGCCGGCCCCACTGTCACATCCGGCGCCGGAGATGTAGTAGCCCGTCTCGTCGTAGCCATAGATGACGTAGTACTCGGGGACATCCAGTTCCCAGCCGTAGCAGGGCAATCCCTCATCGATACTGTTGCGCACGTGGTCCCAGGCCTCCCGCTGCGCCTCAGTCAAGGCATCATCCTGTTTGGGACACCAGTGGTCGACGCCGGTGACCTCATATCCAAGGTTGCGCCCCAATTCGAGGAAGCGACTCGTGTCCCAGTCGGTGGGACCACTAGGACAAAGCCCGGGAGAGACGTTCAGGACGAACGCGTGACCCGTCGCACCATAGAGCCAGGCCTCTGAGGTCTCTATGCCCAGGTAGTTCAGACATCCCTGGAGACACCCGACATGGGAAGCCCAATGTGGGACCCAGCGCAGATTCTCGAGCGTCTTCTCGCCCCCTTTGGTTCGTAGATGCAGGCGCCCTTTGACCTGGTTGTGGTGCTCAAGATAGCTGCGGGCCGACAGGCGAAAGATATCGTAACAGCGCAGCTCGTCTGACTTGAGGAAGACAAACGATACCGGACAGCCCGCCTCGCGAATCTGCTTGTACATCGACACGAATGCGTCGGTGTGCCCCGGATCGGGGAGAATGAAGAACTGAGCCTCGATCTGCCCGTCCGACCCCACCCACCGGACAAGATCGTTCTCTACGACCTGGTGACAGTCACGCGTTTCCGCCAGCATGCCGAGTTGGCGGTCGATCTCATCGCGCGGGCCGGCCAGGAGATCAGCCCACACCTCACGACCTGGTTGCGGGAACTCTCGATCGCATGAGAACAACGTATAGATATCCTCCCTCAACTGGGGCCCGCGTTCCTCGACAACGTCGGACCCACTGACGCGATCGCAATGCCGCATCGCGCAGCGCGGCCCGATGGCAAACGCATCCCAATTGCCCGTGCCGTCCGTCCACTGGTGCACGAAGACCCCCACCAGGGCCGGTTGGAGCTGGGCCGCGTGGGCATAGACATCGGCGACAACATGCAGATCGCGCGGATCGGGGACGATGCAGAACGCCAACGTGACGCGTCCGTCCGGCATCTTCCAATGAACGTACCGCCCCGCCACCTCCTGGGTGAAGTCGAAGCGAGCCGCCCCTTCCTGCAACACCTCAGCCAACGCACTGACACCTTGGGGCAGCATTTCGCCGATTCGCTCCTTGTACTCGCTCCAGAAGGCTCCCAGATCCGGGCCGCTCATAGTCGCTCTCCTTCCTGAACACCGAGCGACTCGTGATCCATTCACTCCCCTTGCAGGTCACGTCGCCCGATCCGTCCCAGTACGAGTATTCCCAGATGCCGCATCTGCGACTATAGGAGGCGTTCAAGATCCATGCAAAGTGTTTTTTCGGCCGCGTTTCTTCCGTACAACCTGTTGCCGAAGCATGATGCTTGTTATGATCAGCGCAGGGTCTGGCGCGGCGACTGATTTTACTCGGACTGGTAGGAATTTCGAAAACCGGTTACCGGTTGAAAGCGTACGACTGACGGCAAGGTCGGGGACTGAACACGTGTGAATAGGCGCAGTTTCCCCTTTGGTGTGACATGTAAACATGGAGAATGTCGTTATTCATAGAGGGGCACTACCGATGAGTGTACAAAGGATGGTGTTAACGTTGTGTTTGGCCCTTATGGCTGTGACATGGGCCGGAGCAGAAGAGACAGAATACCAGGCGGTAACTACGGCGGATCCAGAAATCGTCATAGGTGATCTGGAACTCCTGGTCCGCCCGCTTCGCCAGAGCGAACTGGTCGTCGAGCTCGAGGCCTGGTTGGGACTGCTGCAAGCCAAGGTCCAGGAGATCAGTCTGGCCGAGATCGAGATGCGGAAGAAAGGTCGCGATATCTCGGAGAAGAAGGAAGACATCAAGGAACAGATCAAGGAGATCAAGAAGGAGGACTCCCAGGCGGCCGCCCCCGAGAAAGCTGCGACAACCGCCCCGGCCGCAGAGGCCGAGCAAGCCATCGCGCAGGAATTGGAGACGATCGCCGAGAAGACTGAGGAGATCGCCGAGGTGGCTGAAGACGTCGCCCAAACCGCCGTGGCGGACATCAACACCGCGGATGAGGATGAAGTCAGGGCCTCGGAAAAGGACCTTCTCGAGAAGACCGAAGAAGTCGAAGAAGCCAAGGAAAAGCTCAAACAGGCCGCCGCCGAAGTGGGGCAGGCCGAGATGAAACTCGACGAGAAGGTCAAGAAGATCGGCGAGGCTGAGATCGAGTTGCACACGAAAGTCAAAGAGCAGTTGCTCGCGCACATCAACCGGCTGCGCGAGGAGCAGACGGCCCTGGTCGATCGCACGCGTGTGGTCATCGCCGCCTTGGAGGACAAAGGAGGCGACGTCACCGAGTACAATCAGTATGTCACGGCCATCTCCGGGATCCAGATTGATGTCAGCGACATCAGCGCCACCCGCGCCATCATCCTGGGCTGGCTCAAATCGCCCGAGGGGGGATTACGTTGGGCCAAGAGCATCGGCGCCTTCATCTTGATCGTGATTGCGGCCAAGATCCTCTCAGTCCTCCTCGGTCGTGTGACGCGCCGGGCGGTCGAGATGAACAAGAAGAGTTCCGACCTGCTGAAGGACTTCCTCGTCAACATCGTCCGCAAGGCGGTGTTCATCGTCGGCTTCGTCGTCGCCCTGGGCATGCTGGGCGTGGACATTGGCCCCCTCGTAGGTGGTATCGCGGCCCTCGGTTTCATCATCGGCTTCGCCCTGCAAGGCACGTTGGGCAACTTCGCGGCCGGGTTGATGATCCTGATGCATCGCCCCTACGATGTAGGTGATGTGGTGCAGACCTCGGGCATCACCGGTTTCGTCCAGTCGATGAACCTGAACACGACAACAATCAAGACCTTTGACAACCAGATCGTCGTCGTACCCAACGGCTCCATCTGGGGCGACAACATCACCAATGTCACGGGCAGCGATACGCGCCGCGTCGACATGGTCTTCGGGATCAGCTACAGCGACGACATGGCCAAGGCCCAGGCGATCATGGAAGATATCCTCAAGACGCATCCGCTGATTCTGGACGATCCGGCGTACAATGTCAAAGTCCATGAACTGGCCGATTCGTCAGTGAATTTCGTCTGCCGCCCCTGGACGAAGACGAGCGACTACTGGACGGTTTACTGGGACGTCACCCGCACGGTCAAAGAGCGCTTCGACGCCGAGGGCGTCAGTATTCCGTTCCCGCAACGGGATGTTCATCTGTTCACTGAGACGGGCTCGGATGCCGCGACGGGCAAGTAGCCCGCTTGAACTGACAAGCAACACACGATGCTTCTCACGGGCGGCGAGCGGCGCTTGCCGCCCGTGGTCTTTCGCAATCACCCTCTCTTGACGTGAGAAACGGTCTCGAAAACGATGCCAATCAGGACGATTAACCCACCCAGCACGGTGCGGGACGCCAGCGCCTCGTCGTGGATCAAGTAACCGAACAGGGCGCCATAGAATGGCAAGAGCGTCGCAATGATCCCTACCGTCTTGGCGCTCAGGTGCTTGAGGCTGGCCGAGAACAGGCTGTGAGGTAACGCGGTGAAGACCACCGCAAACAGTAGCAGCAGTCCACCCGTGCGGGACGAGCAGTCCCACGGGCCCGTCAGCAGGAAGGGGACCAGGACGAGCCCCGTCACAAGCATTTGCCAGAACATCAGAGACGAGCCAGAGTACTGATGAACGTATTTGCGGGTCAGGAGATTCCGCACCATAAAGAACTGACCTGAGATCACACCGAGCACGATCCCCTGCGTTGTCGCATTCGATAGACTCATCGTGGGTGTCATGATCACGATGCCACAGAAGACCAACATCGCCAACGCGACATCCGCCTTCCGGAGTCGTTCACGGAAGAGGAACGGTTCGATCAGCGCGGTAACGACCGGATAGGTTTGCAGGGCCAGGATCGCCACGGCGGCGGTTGAGACGCGTAACGCCGTGAAGTACGTCAACCAGTGCAGACAGAGGAGCAGTCCCAGCGTGGCCATGAGACCATAGTGCCGAGGCTTGTTGACCCCTAATGGACTCTTGGCCGCGAGCAAGAACAGAAGCATCGCGCCGGCCCCGATGAGCGAACGCAGGCAGATCGCATGGGGGATGGGCAACGGAATGCCCTTGGCGAACATCGCGGTGCCGCCCCACATCAGGACGGCGACGTTCAGCTGGATCAGATTGACGTTTCTGGGACGCATGCTTCCTCGGATCAGTCAATCGCCTGAGAGGCCGGCGCACCTTCTCTGGGCAGGTACAGGAAATAGAGCGACAGGTCTACCGCCACCAGGACCATGTTGACTGCGTAAAGGATGATCACCCAATCGAAGGAAAACAGCGCCTTATGCAGTACCCCGCTGACATAGCCCAAACAGACGATCGCCATGAACAGAGGGCTCTTGCCGGTAACCGTTTTGGTGCGCAGCGACTTGGCGATGGACACGGGCCAACTGACGCCGAAGCAAACGAGCATGACAACCTCAAAGATCGACATCGAGCACCTCCCCCGCCATCATGGCGCGTTCAACGATCCGTTCGCCCACCCGCAACCTGAGATCGCCCGCCCGAGTCGCTTCGATGCGATAGGACGTAGCTAGACCGTCCTCCCAAGCGATGTCCACAACGAATCCGCCGCGTGCTTTCAAACCACGGGCCGAACCACGGGGCCAGGCCTTGGGTAGAGCGGGCAAGAGATGGACCGTTCCGGTGTGGCTCTGCAACAGCATCTCGGCGACGCCGGCGCAACCCCCGAAATTGCCATCGATCTGGAACGGGGGGTGCGTGTCGAATAGATTGGGCAGTGTGCTCTTGCTGAGGAGCAGCATCATGTGCCTATAGGCGGCGTCCCCGTCCAAGAAGCGGGCGTAGAAATTGACGATCCACGCCCGACTCCAGCCGGTGTGCCCCCCACCGTGGCTGAGACGCCGCTCGATCGTTGCGCGGGCCGCCGCGAACAGAGCCTGATCCTCCGAGGTAATCAGTGAGAGAGGATGGACCCCGATCAGGTGAGAGATATGCCGATGCCCCGGTTCGCGTTCCTGGTAGTCCTCAATCCACTCCTGGATCGTCCCGTCGGCGCCGATCTTCACGGGGGGGATCTTCTTCACAGCCGCCTGCAGTTCGTCACGAAGAGTCCGGTCACAATCGAGTATCCGCGTCGCTTCGATAACCGCTTCGAACACGGCTGCTACGATCGCCATGTGATAGGTTGATCCATATGTCAGCCGGACCGCCTGCCCCGTCTCGGGATGAAGGTAGGAATTCTCAGGAGAGGTCGAGGGAGCGATAACCAACGTCCCATCGGGCGTCTCCACTAGGTAATCAAGGAGGAACTCACTGGCCCCTTTGAGGACGGGGTACGCCTCCAGAGCCAGGTACTCCCGGTCGCCTGTGAATTCATAGTGGCGCCAAAGCGTCATGGCCATCCACGCGCCGGCCAGAGGATCCAGCACACCGTTCTGAAACTGCGAAGCCTCGTTGGAGCCGCCCGGCGTGGTCCGTCCGAACAGATTGACCGTCGTGAAGGCGACCCAACCCCGAGCCTTGTAGAGCTTCTCTGCCGATGCAGTTCCCTTCTCCGCCACACGGGCAAACCAATCAGTCAGCGGGGCTACCGTCTCGGAGAGGTTGCACAGATCCGCCGGCCAGTAGTTCATTTGCAGATTGATATTGAGATGGTAGTCCGCCTCCCAGGGCGCCCACATTCGACGACTCCAGATTCCCTGAAGGTTGGCCGGCAAGCGCCCAGGCCGACGTGAACTGGACATCAGCAGGTAGCGACCGTACTGGAAATAGAGGGCGATCAAGCCATCGTCGCGATCCCCTTTCTTGACGGCCGCCAATCGGACATCTGTCGGAACCTTCGTCCCGTCACGCTGGGTTTCGAGATCCAGATGCACGCGATCGAAGTACGAACGATGCTCGGCCCGGTGGTCGCCAAGCAACGTGTCCCATGGTTTCCGGGCAGCTTTCCGAAGGATTGCGTCGGCTCTCTGCCCCGGATCATTCGAACGATCAAAGCCCATCTTCTCCAGGCTGAAGTCAGTCGCAGCCGTGAACAGAATCACCACTTCGGTGGCTCCCTTGATGACTAAAGCGTCGCCGGCCGATTGCACGGTCCCACCAGTCGGCTGCACTATCAAGCGTCCAGCGAATCGCATATGGGCGCCGCCCGGCCCCGAGCCGCCCGGGTTGTCGTCGTATCCCTTCGGCGCGGGTACGTCGACGATCTGCCCTTCCATGTACAGTTGCTTTCCTCGAGCGGTTATCAGCGCATCCTTTTTGCGCGTCAGGCGAATCTTGGCGTTCAGCGCCCCCGGCCCGTCTACGCTGAGTCGTACGGCGAGCACGTCGTCGACGGCAGAGACCAGGACCTCACGGCGGAACTGCGCAGATCCCACACGGTAGTGGACGCGCGCCACACCTGTCGACAGATCCAGATCACGTCGGTAGTCCGTTGCCGCATCCCCATGGTCCATCTCAATCCAAAGATCGCCCAGCGGTTCGTAGGAACGATATGAGGTAGGCCGCTTCGTCAGTTTCTCCAGTCCGACTTTCCGCGCTTCAGCGTGTCGCCCCTGAAGGACGAGGTCCTGGACCGACTTGAGATGCCGGGCGGAGTTTTCAGGATACACATCAAGTGGTTCGCCCGCCCAGAGGCTTTCTTCGTTCAGCGTCAGATGTTCGCGATCCACCGTGCCGAATACCATGGCGCCAAGACGACCGTTCCCCAGAGGCAAAGCCTCCTCCCACTTGGCCGCAGGCTGTTCGTACCACAGCACGTTTCCGAGAACACCACCCCGCGCCGCGAGCACAACTATGATCCCGATGGCAAGCCCGATTTCTTGTCGACGATTCATAATGCATCCCTTCTCTGACGAATCCTCATCGCCGAACTCTGCCCCGGTCGAACGCTCCGCTGCAGATGGCGTCACAGCATCCAAGCGAATGCCAGACATTCGGCACCGTATGCTACCTGCTGAGCGCGTCGGGCTCAAGCTGTGTTTGGGCGATTCGAGTTTCCTATGCGAGGGCGCATTGACAGCCGATCTTCTCGCCAATACGAATTGCTGAGGACCAGACGCCCTCCAGGCCATGAGTGAAACCGCGGGAAGGAAGGTCAGCAGCGTGCTGTGGGGTCAGTTGGGGCCGGGCATGTCTCGCGCCACAACCGGTCGCGGCATTTCCACCAATACTGCGCGGACGGGGCTGTGATCGCTGGCTGTGACATTCTCAACTCTCGCCCCCGTACACAGCAAAGCACCGTTGAAGAGAATGTGGTCGAATCGATCATTGAGGACGATTCCCCAAAGTGTCTTCCAGTGCCACGTCTTCGAGCGACGATCGAAGATCGAAAGAGCGTCGGTGAAGCCTTCGTCCTGAAGCCAGCGAACAGCCTTGCCAGTCTGATTCTCGTTGAAATCCCCCGCCACAACGAGAGGACTGTCCCGGTCGACCTCATTCAAGAATCCCGCAACTTCGCGCAGGTGAACGTCGGGAGCCCGACAATAGGCGTCCACCGTGACACACCCATCGGCAGCCAAGGGCGGCTTCAGGTGCACGTTAAGCACCTGAACGGAACCGAGAGGCGTCTCGACCTCCACCAGCAGAGCGGGCCACCATCCGGCTTTGGGCTCCAGCAGCCGAACGTTCTGCAGAGGATGCCGGGACATGACCGCCACGCCGCCGGCCTGCCCCCATTCGTGGAAGGCGCTATAGGGATAGTCTTCTTCCAGAGCCGCCTTGAGAATGGCCTCCCAGCGAGCGTGGGTCTCCTGCAGACAAATGACCGATGCGCCGCAATCGCTCAGGAACGCCGTGACAGCCTCTGGGTGATCCAGTTCGTAGTTGACGTTATACGTCACGACGTTCAAGTGAGGTTCAGCAGGCGCCAGAATGGGCGCGCGCACGGTGTCCATGTGATGGCACCCACTCACCAAAAACACAATCACGTATGTGATACTTATGAACCGCATGAATGCATTATCACAAATTCGGTAGAACCGTGTCAACTTAGGCGCATCCCGCGCCCGATCCAGCCCTTCCACAACGCAGCACACTGCGTCGATATGTAACGATTGTATCACTTGTAGCGACCCCGTGGCTTTTCCCGCCCGATTCTCCGAATCAAGTCCCCCCGATGTTGTCTCGTCAGGAACTCGGCGAGTATCCGTCGATTGGCCGGCAGATAGTATTGCAGCAGCGCCGCCTGGAGGCGCTTCTCTTTGCGCGACGTTGGAACGTGAATCGCCCTTCCTTTGGCGTCGGCGCCTGAAACATACATGGCAGTCGCGAGACTCAGGGGGCTCGGAACAAAATCCTGAACCTGGCGGGGTCGCCAGGACCGGGACATGAGGTATTCGGTTAGCTTCAAGGCATCTTCAGGGCGACATCCCGGATGCGAACTGATAAAATACGGAACGAGATAGGCCTCTTTGCCCGCTCGCCGGCAAGCTTGCGCGAAGCGATCTTCGAACTCCTCGAATACCTCGAAGTGGGGCTTGCCCATTCGATCCAAAACATGCGGACAGTAGTGTTCCGGCGCGACCTTGAGATGCCCCCCAACGAAGTGCCGCACGAGCAGATTCAGATAGTCCCGGTTGCGCAGCGCCAAGTCATGGCGAATCCCGGACGCGACGAAGACGTTGGTTCGCTTCGATCCACTCTGGCTCCAGCGGACGAACGCCTCCATCATCTCCAGCAGCGGGCCGTGATCGAAACGCCCCTGCTTGCAGACCGACGGGAACAGACAACTGGGACGCCCGCACGTCTCGACCTGAGCGCATTCCATGCCGTACATGTTGGCCGAGGGACCGCCCACATCTTCGATCGTGCCGCGGAATTGAGGATGGTGTCGAATCCGCTCGGCCTCGTCCAGGAGAGACCCGAGGGATCGCGAACGGATCTGCTTGCCCTGGTGACAACCGATCGAACAGAAGGAGCAGCCCCCGAAGCATCCGCGGTGGGTCGTGATCGAGAACTGAATGGGATTCAGCGCCGGCACGCCGCCGGCCTGGTTGTATGAAGGATGCCCCGCCCGCGCGAAACACAGCGCATAGAGCACATCCAGTTGTTCGCTCGCCAACGGAGGGGCGGGCGGCATGACCACCACCGTCCCGGGATCCTGCTCCTGCACCACGGGTCGCCCCGCCGGATGGGATTGGCTCTGGTATGTGTGATGCGCCGCTATGAACGAACCGCGATCCTCGACGAGATGCGTCAGAGAAGGCAAGCGCACCGCGTTCTCAGGTAGTGTCGCGCCTTTGCGCAGCGGATAGGCCGTGCCCGGTACGTCGGTCAAATCGTGAACCGACTGGCCTGCATCCAATCGCCGGGCGATCTCCCCGACGGCCCACTCGCCCATGCCATGGACCAGCAGATCCGCCTTGGCGTCAGTGAGCACGGAGCGTTTGAGCTTGTCTTCGATGTAATCGTAATGCGCAATCCGCCGCAAACTCGCTTCGAGTCCGCCCAGGACGATCGGCACTCCAGAAAACGCCTCCCGCGCCCGCGCCGCATAGACGAGCAAGGGTCGGCCAGGTCGTCGTCCGGCCGTCCCTCCCGGACTGTAGACATCCTTCTTCCGACGATGGCCCAGCGACGCATAGTCGTTCAGACGCGAGTCGATACACCCACTAGTGATCCCCCAGAACAACCGGGGACGCCCAAGCGTGCGAAACGGATCGACGCTCCGCCAATCGGGCTGCGCGAGAATCCCCACGCGGTAGCCCAGGTGCTCAAGCCAGCGCCCAATCAGGGCGACGCCGAATGAAGGATGGTCGACATACGCATCACCCGTGACAAGAATAATGTCCGCCTGTTCCCACCCACGCCGGCGTAGTTCCGAAGCCGTGGTGGGCAGGAATCGGTCAGGATGTACGGCACTCTTACTCATCTGGCGATTATACCATAGTCTGGCGCCACATGTTCGATATCCAAGGGATTGCTGTCGGAGGTGCAGAGAATGGGGTCGCCGTCAGACGGTGATTTCGACGCGATTGTTCTCGGGATCGAGGATGACGCTCTCGTAGCAGCCGTCGCCGGTGTGGCGCGGCCCATCGAGCACCTTGTACCCGTCTGAGGCAATGCGATCGGTCAGAGCATTGACAGCCGCCTCGGAGCCTACGGCGATGGCCAGATGCGCGTAGCCGAGCGATTCCGTGTCCGCACTGGTGAGACAGGACGTGATGTCCGGGCGATGCATGAGCTCTAATTGGGCCCCTGAGTTGAGCGTCAGAAAGTAAGAGGTGAAGGCCTTCTTCACGTTGACATACTTCGCGCCGGTTCGTGCACCGAAGTAAGTCTCGTAGAATTGCCTCGTCCGTTCCAGGTCATTGACCCAAATCCCTATGTGTGCCAATTGCATGACGTGCTCCGTACCTGTCTCCTGTGCGTATGCGGTTTCTACGCGATTGTACTCGCGCAGCGTTCATCACGCCAGCGTTGTCGCCTTGACGAATGGACGGCTCCTCGGTATCGTGCATAAGGGCTCTCTGGGCCCGGAAACACCTGGGATCGCGCAGAGATCAAGATGAAAGGTCCATACTATGAATCACCCGCTCAACCGACGACGTTTCCTGCAAACCATGGGTCTGGCGGCCACCGTCCACTATGCACCGTCCTTGTCGCTGGCCCGTCAGAAGGCGGTGAGACGCCCGAACATCCTGATCATCCACACGGACGAACACCGGATCGAGTGCCTGGGAGCCTATGGCAACAAGGATCTGAAGACACCACACACAGACCAGCTGGCCGCCGATGGGGTGCGCTACGACAACAGCTTTTGCCCCTTCCCGGTGTGCACGCCGTCTCGCTATTCGTTGCTCTCCGGTCAGTACGTCCACGACCACCGCGGCTGGAGCAATCACTGTACCTTGGCGCCGAAGATCGCGACCTTCCCGAAGATCCTCCGCGCCGCGGGCTACCGTACGAAGGCGGTCGGCAAGATGCACTTCACACCAACCTACCTCGATGTCGGTTTCAGCGAAATGGCGCTGGCGGAGCAGAACGGCCCCGGACGATGGGACGATGACTATCATCGCTACTTGAGAGACCATGGGCTCGTCGACCGCAATGACCTTGAGGATCAGTTGGTGCGCGAGTATCGCAAGCACGCGCCGAAGGAATACTGGGACACGTGTGGCGCGATGGTCTCGAATCTGACCGAGGAACACGACAGCACGACCTGGATCGCCAACCGCGCGGTTGAAACGATCGACTCGTGGACGGCCGACCAGAGCCAACTGCTCATGGTCGGTTTCATCAAGCCGCACCACCCCTTTGACCCGCCGGCGCCCTGGGACAAGATGTACGATCCGGATGAGTTGTCGCTGTTGCCCGGCTGGACCAACCAGTGCCTGCCCCGCGATCTGAAATACAGCCGGGGTTACTTCCCTCATGATAAGCTGAGCGAACCGGTACTACGCCGCGTCATGGCCTACTACTACGCGACGATTTCTCAGATCGACCATCATGTCGGACGCATGGTCAACCTGCTCAAGAAGAAGGGACTCTACGACAACACGCTAATCATCTACACGTCCGACCACGGCGACTACATGGGCTTCCATCACATGCTGCTCAAGGGCAACTACATGTACGACCCGGTAGTCAAGGTCCCGCTGATCGTCAAGTGGCCCGCCAATCGCCACGCCGGAACGGTCTCGCAACAGATGGTCAACAATATTGATCTGGCGCCAACGCTCTGCCGGGCCGCCGGGTGTCGACCCGCGGCATCGATGCGTGGTCATGCACTGCAGGATGCCGGACCGGGGCATGACCTGATCTTCTCCGAAGCGAGAGGAGGACGTGATGTCATGGTGCGCTCGCGTACGCGCAAGCTCATCCTTACCGACGGCGAGAACGAGAATCTCTTCTTCGACCTGGAGAAGGACCCTCAAGAACTGGCCAATCTCTACGGCTCGGCCGCCTACCGCGACGAGATTGAGGCAATGGAAGCCGCGTTGACGAAGTGGCGCTGTAAGGAAGCCCGGCCCAAAGCCTTCCTCGACCAGAGTGCTCCTCAGATCAGCCAACCCAACGTCCCGCCGGCAGATCTCAGCCATCGCGCGGCGATCCAGCAGTACTACCGCGAGAAGATGAAAGTCTTGCAGAAGCGTACCTAGAAAACCATCCACTGCATCGACTCAAGAGCCATGCGAAAGGTCCATTCATGAGACGCGCTATCCTTCTGATCATTATCCTGCTGTCGGCAGGACGAGCCCTGGGGAACCCGGTCCTGCACAGCGACAGGTTCAAGCACTATATTGACACTTTCAACGCTCAGGACAACGAGCTGTATCGCCAGCATGTTCCCAACGCCCGAGCGTGGGAGTTCCTCAAGAAGAACATTCCGCTATTTGAGTGCCCCGACACAGAACTGGAGTTGACCTACTACTTCCGCTGGTGGACATTCCGCAAGCACATCAAACAGACGTCAGACGGATTCGTTCTCAGCGAGTTCTTGCCGTCCGTCGGTTGGGCGGGCAAACACAACACTATCAACTGCGCCGCCGGGCTCCATCTCCTCGAGGGCCGATGGCTGCATGCCCCAATCTACCTTGACGACTACAGCCGCTTCTGGTTCCAGAAAGGCGGCACGATACACGGGCCGCGCAGTTACACCAGTTGGCTAAGTCACGCCGTGCTGCAGCGCGCCTATGTCACCGGCGATATGACGTTGCCCCTCGAGTTGCTTGACGACATGGTCGCCTGCTACCGCGCCTGGGAAAAGGGCTGGAAGCGGGGCAACCATGAGATCGGCCTGCGGGACAACGGGCTGTTCTATACCATCGACGACCGCGAAGGAACGGAGCACTCAATTGGCGGGCACGGCTTCCGCCCGCCGATCAATTCGGCCATGTACGGAGAAGCCATGGCGATCGCCGCATTGGCCCGACGAGCGGGACAGTATGCCCGAGCTGAAGCCTTCGAGGCCAGGGCGAGGAAACTCAAACGTCTCGTTCAGGAGAAACTCTGGGACGCAGACAAGGAGTTCTTCCTGGTCTTCATGGAAGATGGGCAGACGCGTAGCGACGTTCGCGAGATCTTCGGCTACACGCCTTGGTGCGTGAACCTCCCCGATTCGGGTTACGAGCAGGCCTGGACCCATCTCACCGACCCGGCCGGTTTCGCCGCGCCCTACGGGCCGACGACGGCCGAGCAACGAGACCCGCGCTTCGTCATCGCCTACGAGGGACACCAGTGTCTCTGGAACGGACCCAGTTGGCCGATGACCACGTCGCGAACGCTCATCGCCCTGGCGAACCTCCTGAATGACTACCAGCAAGACGTGATCGATGCGCGCGACTACTTCGATCTGATACAGACCTACGCGCGGAGCCATCGGCGCGTGGATAAACAAGGTCGGCTTCTGCCCTGGATCGACGAGAACCTCAATCCCTACACGGGCGATTGGATCTCGCGCACGCGACTGCTGACCTGGCCAGGCGGGTCCTGGCCCAAGCACAAGGGCGGGATCGAACGCGGCAAGGATTACAACCACTCGACTTTCTGTGATTCGGTCATCAGCGGACTCGTGGGGCTCAGGGCTCGCCCGGACCAGAAGCTCGTAGTCAATCCTCTGATTCCAGCGAAGACGTGGGATTACTTCTGCCTGGACAACGTTCTGTACCGCGGGCGCATCGTCACCATCCTGTACGATCGCTCCGGGGAACGTTACGGCAAGGGCAAGGGGCTACGTGTCCTGGTCGATGGCGTCGAGGTCACGGCATCACCCGTTCTGGGGCGAGTGACCGCCCCTTTGGGTGGAAGCAAGACGGACTAACGCGTCAGTCTGACATGCAATGAGAAGATCGCCGGAGACATGACCCCAGTGTAGAGTTCATGTCTCCGACGGGTTCGTTCAAGACCGACTAGAAATGATGGACGTAGCGCAAGATGAAGCGCTCGCCCTCCGGACGATTCTTCACACTTGTCTCAAAATACATATTGAAGAAGAGATGGCTGTCCTGGGAGAAACTCCAGAGCGCACCAGGACCGATACCCAGCACCTGTTCGCGGCCCGAAACCTCCGTGCCGTTGACCTCCGTATCTGAGATCTGCTTGAGGTAGTAGCCATTGAGTCCGGCCCGCAGTTTCTTCGGGATGAACTCGTACGCCACCGTGAAGTTCGCATGGATGGCATCGCCGGCTTGCGTGTCGTTGGCCCCCAAGGCCGTCAGCGGATCGTCGTTCTCATCATTCCACAGATAATGCACGCGCGTGCTGGCCGTCAACTTCGGCGTGAAGAAGTACGTGCCCGACCAGTATGGGTTGAACGAGAAGAAGTTGCTGCCCGGGTTGATGGGCTCATCCTCGTCGTATTTGCCTACGGGGAAGAGCATCTGAAACTCAACGCGATGCATGAACTTCGGGCCGTTGGGTCCCATGATCGGATCCCACTGCAAGAACGGTCCAACCAGGACATCGCCGACGCCAGTGCCGTTGTCGATGTCGGGGTCCGTATCGAATCCGACGATCGGCACCATGACATTGAGTCCCCACTTGCCGCCCAGGAAGACCGGCGTGTCGGACTGATAGATGAACTGATTAAGATAGAGCCAGACGTCTACATCCGTGTTGGGAATCGCCGGATGGTCGACCAACTCGTCAGCCGTGTAGTATTGGAGATAGCCCGTGTAATAGAACCCAGGTCCGGCCGGCGGGCCGCCGTCCAGGAAGCTGGTCAGCCCGAGATTGACCGCCGGCAGCGACTGCGCGTAGGCCCAGGCCGACGTGGTCATAACGGATACGAGCAGCAGACATGCGCCCAACAGCAAGACTTTTCGGTGCCTCATGATCACACTCCTTTAAAGGAACAAAACATCGGGCCCGCGTTGCCGCCTCTCGGACCATCTCCGGACTTCGTTTGGGGACTCGTCGGCAAAGTTGTCTGGATTTCTTGACAGTTTTCTCCGCAATACCGTGACGTTTGTCAAGTAGAATTGACACCGCGTTTGTCACGGGGTCTCGAAGCTGAGCCAGTACGTCACCGGCGCATAGCCCCAATGCACTACGACTGTCCTGGCGAGTCACACATTACCGGACGCGTCGCTCTTCAGCCCCCTCGCTCCATTCGCAGTCGAATCGTTCGAGAAATGGCAGGTATCCCTTCGTGTGCCCGATGTGGATTCCCCACTCGATCATGTCGCCCTTGCCGCTATCCGTGAAGGCTTCCGGCCGATATGCGCCCGGTGCATTCGGAACCTTCTCTAGATCCCGGGCCTTCAGGAAAGTCAACCCATCAGGCGCGTACTGCAACGTTCGACGAATCCCCCGGGGGCCAATGTTCAGCAGGGCGACCACGCCCTTCTTGTAGGGCCAAACGAGGACTTCATGTCCCCCTTTGATGATGGGGTTGCCCGCATGCTTGATGTACGGGCCTTCAGGATGATCGGCGATCGCAACTCCCATCATCGAATTGGCGGGCGTGTTGTCCCACTGACGTCCTTTGAAGTAGAACCAATACTTGTCCTCGCGTGCGATCAGGCAGGCGTCATCCACACGCAAGCTGTCGAAATGGGCGGGATCGTTGCTGCACACAAGCGCTGGATTCGTGGGCAGTTTCTTCCAGGGGCCGTCCGGGAAGTCGGACACCGCGATTCCCATAGCCGTCTTCGTGACTCGGTTGCCGTTGTTGAAGAAAGGCTTGGGCACGCCCGTGTAGAAGAGATAGTACTTGCCCTGGGCACACAGGATGTTGGGCGTGAAAACGCTCTGGGCATCCCAGGCGCCTTGCGCCCCCCGGGGCAACGCCTCACCCTTCTCCGCCCAGGTGTATCCGTCCGGCGACGTCGCATACCAGACGGTCGCGT
>JANQFY010000161.1 GCA_028277585.1 Sedimentisphaerales bacterium | reverse complement strand
TCGAGCAGGTCCGAACCGGGGGGACGTACTTCAACGGCGCAACTGTCGCATCGCTCCAGCGTTAGGCGGGCAACTCACCTCCTCAGCCCGCATCCTCTTGGCCTGTCACGATCGGCACATAGCCGACCTCCAACCCTTTGGGCGGCGTCACAAGCAGCGCTGGATCGAGCGTCGCCAGCGTTCCCTGACTGGGCGGCGCCATGTAGTCTCGGTTGATCGGCCAGTTGGCGTGGATCTTCTCCACGAAGGACTGCAGTTTCGCCTTTTTCGCATCGCTCCACTGGTATTGCTGGAAGGAGGGCTGATCCACAAACCGATACCAGAAGTACGTCGCCTTCGATCCGTCGGCCAGATGGACCGTGTAAGGCCCTTTCGCCGGGCCGGGATTGGCCCAGGCGCCGGTTGCCGGCGAGGTGTAAGGAGCACCCCTGCCGGCCAGTTTGAACTCCTGGTTCAGGAGCCCTGTTTCGGCCGGCACGTCCGAGGCCGCGATCGCGATTCGCTTGTCTCCGACATGCTTGAAGTATTGTGGGAAAGAACCCTTGGGACTGATATCGCTGCCGAACCATTCAAGCCCCCAGACATTGGGCTCGTAGATCGCCGTGTCGAAGACCTTCTCGACGCCTGTGATCTCCTTGCCGGCTTGATCGAAACGCGTCGTCCGCGTTGTCAGCGTCGCCTTCCACGCCCCGCTGTCATCAAACCGGCCCGAGCACGTCGGCCCACCGTCTCGCCAGGCCTTGAAGGCGTCATAGAGCGCCGCCTTGGAATAATACGTCACATCCTGCACCAGCAGCGTGCGGCCTTGCTCATCCACGGGGAACTGCAGTTTGGGCAGCTTCGAATAGACCACGCCCTGGGAATCTCGCGCATCGAAGCGCGGGACCGTGTTAATCTCCATGGCGCCGCCGCCCATATTGCCCGGTCGGGCGTCGAGTCCGCGCCCGTAGATGAACGGGTAGTTGAACAGCTTGCCGATCTTACTCCAGGTCTCGGGGATGTAGTAGGCGATGGGGCCTTTGAAATTAGCGGCACTGAGAAAACAGGTCCAGGCCTGATCGCCCGTGGGCGGATCGCCTGTGGTCGGCTTGGTAAAGGGCAGCGCCATGTAGGTGTACCCCAGGAACTTCCCGTTGGGATTGCCCTCAAAGGGCAGCGCATCCGGCGGAATCAGAATCCGGTTGCTCAACTGCGCGATGCCCAGTCGATTGTCGGGCAGCGCCTCGTTGCTGTAGAAGAACGACCATCCGGGCGACCCGACCTCGTAATCATAGCACTGTGGGGTGGCGTTCATACTGAACTTCGGCGGGCCGTACCGGAAGTGGTTCCGCGCCCAGTAGCCCAATCCTCCTTCAACCGTCTGAAAGACACTGCCCCAGGTTGGGCCCCGCTCCGGCCAGTTATCGCGCGCCAGCGTGCCGATCGGCGCCAGCGGCTTGTCTTTGTTGTCGGAATTGTTGGGCGTGATCCACGCGCTGGGCAAACCGATCTGGAAATGGGCGATCGGTTTGTCGACCAGGGGCCAAACGGCGGAATAGAACCCCATGCCGGCACTGTACTTTGCGCGATCGGCCGGACGCGACGCGCGATACCCGATGTATCCGTGCAACCCCCGCGAATGGGGAGTGATAACGCCCACCGCCGTCGTGTCACCATCGGCGCCGCACCTACCGGCCGGCAATACCAACGTCAAGGCTACCAGAACAAGAATCGATTGCTTCATGATGATCTCCAGTCTCTAGTCGTCCTCGTCAATGACCTGCGCATCGACCCAACTGCCCAGCACGTCCTTGCCCTCGAAGACAAGCATCAGGCAATCCACATCATTCAGCGCGATGTCGATGTCCTTAGCGGGAGAATCCGCCGTCATGGGACCGCTGTCCCATAGCACCTGGTTGGCGAAGAAGTCCTCGTTGTGGACTCGGAAGCGGCCCTTGACCTCGTCCTTGGATGCCTTGTCGATCACCACCGTCGCCCGGAAGCGATCGGCGCGGGTCGTCACCTTGAACATCACGGCGCATTTGCCTTTGACACCGAACCCCTTCGCGAAGGTCTTGCCGACAACCTGGATCGTCTCGCCCTCGAACGTCTTGTCATAGGTCGGCGGATTACCGCTCTTCCAGATATAGTAGAGGTCGCTCAGATAGGTCCGTCCCGAGCGCGTCACCGTGTACTTTTCGAGCGGCATCGGTTCCGGGGCGAGCAAGGGAGGTCCAACTCGTCCCACCTTGATCATGCGGTGCTCGTGCTGACCCATCCCCTGCGCAGTGAAGGAATCCTTGAAGTCGCCCAGATCCTTGCGGGCCCACAGATCGCGTACCGGCTGAGTTCCCGAAAGGCCAATCTGGTCCCACCGCACGGTGATGTCCGCCTTTTCGCGCCGCTTGTTCAGCAGCAGGACGGCGGTCGTCCCGTCCGCCAGGGGCTTGTTGTAGACCTCACGCCCCTCGTCATTGAGCACCCTGTAACCCTGTATCCCTCGCCGGTCCTGATTGACCGCGATCAATTCCGGCGCCGTCAGGACATCCCGCACGCTGTCGGTCATCGTCCTCAGGTCATTGCCCGCCATCAGGGGCGCCGCCAGGATGCACCACAGGCTGAAGTGGGCCCGATCAGCGATATCGCGCCGGTCATCCTCGATGTGCTTGAGGTTTCCGACATGGAGCATATCCGGATCGTTCCAATGGCCGGGACCGGCGAACTGCCAGAGTCCGTTAAAGGCCGGATGAATCGCCCGATCGCCGGCCGAGGTTTCGGCACAGGCATAGACCGAGCCCATCCAGGGGTAGATATCGTTGGAGGTGCGCCAAAGTTGGGCCGATTCCTTCCCGCCCCAGGCCCAGGCCGCGTTGCCGAAATCGGAAATACTCAGCACCATCGGGCGCCCGGTTTCCTCAATGTACCGTCGGTAAATCGCGTAATCGACCGAACTCATCCGCCCGTTACTCTCGGCGAAGCAACTGTCCAGCTTGATATAGTCAACGCCCCACTGGGCGAAGGTCGCCATATCGATCTGCTCGTACTCGAAACTGCCGGGCAACTGCTGACACGTCATCCGCCCGCGGTCCTGGTAGATGCCGTATTTCAGCCCTTTGCTGTGAATGTAGTCGCCGATCGCCTTCATGCCGCTGGGGAACTTGTTGGGGTCCGCCACGAGACAGCCGTTGGCGTCCCGCTCGGGCGCCATCCACGCATCATCGAGGACCAGATAGGTGTAGCCCGCGTCGCGCATGCCCGAGCTGACCATCGCGTCGGCGATCGCCTTGATCTTCTCCTCGTCGATGTCCTTCTCGAACGCATTCCAACTGTTCCACCCCATTGGCGGGGTCGGCGCCAAACCGCCCTTCCCGTTCCGTGCCCGGACCGGTGCGCAGGACAGGGCTCCAGCAACCACAAACACAATGACAGGGTAAGTCACCAAGTCACTCAGTCGTTTCACAAGCTCTCCTTTCCCAGGAACAGACCGCCCCGAACACCATCGGTGCATCGGGCATACTGAAGCGCCTCTCGGCTCCGCCCCACCTGCCTCACTATACGACAGACCGCTGCGAAATGCCACCTTGTAGAAACGCATCGAAACCTCTCGGCAGTCAAGCCTTGCTTGAACTGGCGGGATCGGGCATATTCCGGTATGATGACGCCGTGGTGTTGGATGCAGCAACCTTTGCGGTCTGTTTGGGAGCCAATCATGAAACGCACTGCTGTCTTGTTTGTCATGTCCCTGGTCGCCCTGTTGTTGGTTGGCTCGTGTCGAGACGACGCTTCGCCGGGCAACTCCAACGAGACATCCTACACCATCGCGACGATCGTCAAACTCGACGGCATCGCCTGGTTCAACCGCATGCGCGAGGGCGTCGAGCGTTTTTCTGAAGAGACAGGGCACAAGTGCTTCCTGCTGGGCCCTCCTCAGGCCGACGCCGCCCTGCAAGTGCAGATCATCGAGGACATGATCGCCCAGGGCGTGGACGCCATTTGCGTCGTGCCCTTTGCGGTTGAAGCGTTGGAACCGGTCCTGCGCAAGGCGCGGGATCAGGGGATCGTCGTCGTCGCGCACGAAGCATCGAATCAAGTCAACACGGACGCCATCATCGAACCGTTTGACAACCACGCCTACGGCGCTCACCTGATGGACCATCTAGCCCGGTTCATGGGAACCGACGGCAAGTACGCGGCGTTCGTAGGGAGTCTCACCTCGAAATCTCACAACGAATGGATCGACGGCGCTATCGCCCGACAGAAAGACAGATACCCCAAGATGGTGCTGGCGACCGATCGCATCGAGGAATACGACAACCAGAACATGGCGTACGAGAAGACCAAGGAGCTGATCAAAGCCTACCCCGACCTGGAAGGGATCCAGGGCAGCGCTTCGACGACGGCGGCCGGGGCGGGACTGGCCGTCGAGGAAAGGGGACTGCAGGGCAAGGTCATGGTCGTCGGATCGGGGCTCGTCTCGCAGTGCCGCCAGTATCTGGAGAGCGACAGCGTCAAGCTGATCAGCTTCTGGGACCCAGCCGATGCGGGCTATGTCATGAACAAGATCGCCGTGATGCTGCTCAACAAGCAGCCCCTGGCCGAGGGTATGGACATGGGTGTCACCGGGTACGAGAAACTCCGACGTGACGCGGAGAAGCCCAACCTCTTCTACGGATCGGCCTGGGTCGATGTCACCAAAGAGAACATGGACGCCTATGACTTCTGACGGAACGGTCCGAGGATGAAACCGGTCGTCGCGGCCCAGGGAATCAGCAAGCACTTTGGCGGCGTGCAGGCCCTGCGGGATGTCTCGCTGTCGCTGCATCCAGGGCAGGTCCGTTCGCTCGTTGGAGAGAACGGTTCCGGCAAATCCACCCTGATCAAGATTCTCGCCGGCGTCTATCAACCGGACAGCGGTACGATCCACCTTGACGGTGTGCCGTGCCAACACCTGCACGCCCGCCAAGCGGTCCGTGCGGGCGTCCAGGTCATCTACCAGGACTTCTCCCTGTTCGCGAATCTCACCGTCGCCGAGAACCTCGCGCTCAATACGCAGATCCAATCCTGCCGACGGTTTGTGAACTGGCGGCAGGTCCGCCGCATCGCCACCGAGGCGCTTGCCAAGGTGGGACACGAGATCGATCTCGACAAATCGGTCGCCGATCTGACCGTCGCCCAGAAACAACTCGTCGCCATCGCCAAGGCGCTACTCCACGACGCCCGGGTGATCGTCATGGATGAACCCACCACCGCCCTGACGAAGCGCGAGGTCGCGGCGCTCTTTCGTGTTATTGACGACCTGCGAGCGAAGGGCCTGTCGATTCTCTTCGTCAGTCACAAGCTCCAGGAAGTCCGGGAAATCAGCGACACGATCACCGTTCTGCGCAGTGGGCGGAAGGTAGCCGAGGGCGATGCCTCGCAGTTCAGTCGCGACGATCTCGTCTTCCACATGACGGGGCGACGCGTGGAGACGGGAACGCCTCCCTCCAGGCCGGGGGCAAGCCAGGTCTTGTTCGAGGTCAGGAACCTGACGCGCAGAAACGCATTTGAGCAGATCTGTTTCGAGGTTCAGCGCGGTGAGATTCTGGGCATCACCGGGTTGCTCGGCTCCGGACGGGCCGAACTGGCCCTGGCTCTGTTCGGCCTCGAACCCGTCGATTCAGGGACGATTCGCCTGGAGGGCCGTGACATACGACTCGGCAACGTCTCGGAAGCGGTCATAGCCGGCCTGGCCTACGTCCCGGAGGATCGGACCCTGGAGGGGCTGTTTCCCCCGCAATCAATCGAGAGAAACATGGCGATCGCCGGCCTGGGATCTTTCGCCAACCGGTTTGGATGGCTCCGACCCGGGCAGCTACGTGCTACGGTGGACAGGTGGATGAAAGATCTGAGCATTCGCGCCCCCGCGCAGCAAACGGCGGTCGAGAATCTCTCCGGCGGCAATCAGCAGAAAGTCGTTCTGGGAAAATGGTTGGCCGCCCATACGAAACTGCTGATCCTCAACGGCCCAACCGTCGGTGTCGACATTGGCGCTAAGGTGGACGTCCACGAACGCATACGATCGCTTGTCGAACAGGGACTCGGCGTGATCCTGATCTCCGACGATCTGCCCGAACTGCTCTCCCTCTCTCGCCGCGTGCTGCTGATGAGTCGGGGTCGTATCGTCAAGGAACTGACGTGCGAATCGCTGGACCATGACGCCCTGGCGGCTGAACTCGCAGAACTGGAATGAGAGGATCACACGCTCACATGCGCAAACTGCTGGGCCAACACGAGTTCTACCTGGCGATGATCCTCACGGTACTGGTCATCGCCATAGGCCTGGCTAACCCGGCCTTCCTGACTCGCGCGAACCTCTTCGATCTCTGCAAGAGCAGCACCGTGATGGGCCTCTTCGCCCTGGGCGTGCTGATCGTCCTGACCAGTGGAGGGATCGATATCTCTTTTGCCGCGATCGGCGCCTTCAGCATGTATGTCACAAGCAGACTGCTCCTGGCCGTCGATTTTCAAGGCTCTGTCTGGGTCGCATTCTTGCTGGCGAGTCTCATCGGCCTGGCCCTGGGCTTGTTCAACGCTGTATCCATCAACGTGCTCAGACTCCCGACTCTGATCGTCACGCTGGGCTCGGCCAGCGTCTTTCGCGGCTTCCTGCTCGCCTTCATCGGGACGTCCATCGTCAACCGCTTGCCCGCCGGCATGATCGCTTTCTCCCGCCGCACCCTGTTCGAGCAGACACTCGCCACCGGCGAAACTATCGGATTGTCCTTCTCGTTCGTTCTGTATCTCCTGGCGATTGTCGCCGTAGCATTCGTCCTGCGCTATACGCTGCTCGGTCGGGGAATCTACGCCCTGGGAGGAAATGCCGAAGCCGCTGAACGCGTCGGCTTCAACCTGCGCCGCGTCCAGTTCTTCATCTACGGCTTCGTCGGCCTGCTCTCGGGCGTCGCCGGTCTGGTTCACGCCTGCACCATGCGGAACGCCAACCCGTTCGACCTGGTGGGTACAGAACTATCTGTCATCGCGGCAGTGGTCCTCGGAGGCGCGAGTATCACGGGAGGCCGGGGCACCGTCCTCGGCGCCGTGCTGGGCGTGTTCCTGATCGTCGTCATCAACAACAGCTTGATCCTGCTCGGCATCCCGTCCTATTGGCAGAAGGTCGCCACGGGAGGGGTGATCATCGCCAGCGTCGCCATCACCGCAATCCGAAAGGACGGCGTGCGGCACGCCGCAGCGAGTTGGAGGTAGTAACCGGAAGATGCGTCAAATGAGTGACATCCAGACTGATTGTGACCGACGCCCCACAGCGTGGTCCGTCCTTAGCCGTCACCATCTTGTGCGACTGCTTCTGGTCACGACCACCGTCTTCATCCTGATGGGCGTCCTGAATCCGGGGCGATTCCTCACCTGGCGCAATGTCACATCCATGGGCTTTCAGTTTCCTGAACTGGGCGTGTTCGCCCTGGCGATCATGCTGTCACTAATCACCGGGGGCATCGACCTCTCCGTCATCGGCGTCGCGAATCTGGCCGGCCTGGCGGCCGCCTTTATCCTCGTTCGCAGCGATGGTCAACCGTGCCCGTGGTGCATCCCGGCGGCTATCTGTGCGGCGCTGCTGGCCAGCGTCACCTGCGGCTTGATCAATGGCGTCCTCATTGGCTATCTCCATATCACGCCCATCCTGGCGACGCTCGGAACGATGCAACTGTTCACGGGCATCGCGTTCGTCCTGACCAAGGGCCAAGCCGTCGCCGGTTATCCTGAGACATTCCAGCGATTGGGCAACGGCGCGGTTTTCGGCGTCCCGCTCCCGCTACTGATCTTCCTCGGTTGCGCCGCGATCGTTCAGGTTCTCCTGGCGCGGACGAGTCTCGGCCTGCGCCTCCAACTGCTGGGAACGAACCCGGTCGCGGCCGTCTATTCCGGCTTACGCATCCGCCGACTGTTGCTCAGAACCTACGCCCTGACTGGCCTGCTGGCCGGCGTCGCCGGACTGATCGTAATCTCGCGCACCAACGCCGCCAAAGCGGACTATGGCAGTTCCTACCTGCTTCAGGCCGTCCTCGTCGCCATCCTGGCCGGCGTGGACCCCAAGGGCGGATTCGGCACGGTCTGGGGGATTCTCCTGGCCGTGCTCGCCCTGCAGTCTCTTTCCAGCGGCCTGAACATGCTGCGCTTCCAACCGGTGATCGGAACCTACATCAACAACTTCACCAAAGAATTCACCTGGGGCGTCCTCCTCCTGTTGGTCATGGCCCTCAACCGTCGCGCGCGCGCCACGTGACCGACGGCTTCGATGCGAATCGGCTTGCATTTCCTAGCTGGTGATGGTATAATAGCCAGCGTTGTGGATGGGAGCCCGCGCGAAGCGAACTGATTCCGCGAGACCGTCACTTGTGACACCTATGACAATATTGAGGAGAGAGGTATGAACAAGGTTTCACTTCTGATTGTCCTGTTGATGAGCACCGGCCTGGTCCAGGCGAATGAAGCTGTCTCGGACCTTAACGGAAAGCTCAGCTATTCCACCGGCAGCATGGAATCCGACGAGGGTCACAACGTCGCGGGGAGTTTCAGCGGGCCTGCCCTGGAGAACTGGGGCTTTCAGGCTGACGGACTCTATGCGAATGTCTCGGACCGCGACTTTTCCGGAGCGGGTGCTCACCTGTTTCGCCGCGACCCCGATCTGGGGCTATTGGGCCTGACCGGCGGGTTCGTCCGCACCAGCGTCGTGGATTCGGGCTGGGCAGGTCTCGAGGCGGAACGCTATATGGGCAAGCTCACGTTAACCCTCGGCGCGGGCGTCGCGACCATCGACTACGACGATTCAGCTCCTTTCATCGACGCGAGCGTCACCGATTTCTACGCCTCGATGGGACTGCGCTATTACCTCTGGGACGACCTGATGCTCTCCAGTTCGTATAGCCACATCTTCGACAATGGACTGGTCCAGGCCGAGCTGGAGTACCAGACCTCCATCGATGGATTGGCGCTGTTCGCCGAACTGGCGGCCGGCGAGCACGACTACGACCACGCCCTTCTCGGCCTGCGCTTCTACTTCGGCAAAGCCAAGTCCCTCAAAGGGCGCCACCGCCGGGACGATCCGCCGAACATCGCCTCCCAGATCTTCCGCGGCATAGGAACCTACGGCGCCGAATACAACCAGCGCGGTCGCGCTCATGCGGCAACTCACAACTCAGGACAGACCTATACGAATTATGGCGCCGTTTCCGTCTCGGCTAGGATCACCGAAGTCGAGACCATTCCGGCCGATCCAGATTGATTCCGCGAGACCGTCACTTGTAACACCTATGACGATATTGAGGAGAGAGGAATGAACAAGGTTTCACTTCTGATTGTCCTGTTGATGAGCACCGGCCTGGTCCAGGCCAACGAAGCTGTCTCCGACCTTAACGGGAAGCTCAGTTATTCTACCGGCAGCATGGAGTCCGATGAGGGTCACAACGTCGCGGGGAGTTTCAGCGTGCCCTTCCCGGACAACTGGGGCTTTCAGGCCGACGGTCTCTATACGAACGTTTCGGAACGCGACTTCTCGGGAGCAGGCGCCCACCTGTTTCGCCGCGACCCGGATCTGGGACTGTTGGGCGTCACCGGCGGGTTCGTCCGCAAGGATATCCTCAATTCGGGCTGGGCGGGCCTGGAGGCCGAGCACTATCTCGGCAAGCTCACACTGACCCTCGGCGCGGGCGTTGCCACCATCGACTACGACGATTCGGTTCCTTTCATCGACGCGAGCGTGACCGATTTCTACGCAACGATGGGACTACGCTATTATCTCTGGGACGACCTGATGCTCTCCAGTTCGTATACCCATGTCTTCGACAACGAACTGGTCCAGGCCGAACTGGAGTACCAGACATCGATCGACGGATTGGCCCTGTTTGCCGAACTGGCGACCGGCGAACACGACTACGATCACGCCCTCTTCGGCCTGCGCTTCTACTTCGGCAGACCCAAGCCCCTCAAGAGCCGTCACCGCCGGGACGATCCGCCCAACATCGCATCGCAGATCCTCCGCGGTATAGGAACTTACGGCGCCGAGTACAACCAGCACGGTCGCGCCTATACGGCAACCCACGGAACGGGCCAAACCTATACGAGCTACGGATTCTATCAGGACTTCGTTGTCAGAGTTCCGGCCGTCCTCGCGTCTCCTGATTGATGGCTCTGGACCGGCCACCATAGAGAGCTGGGTGCTGATTCGCGGCAGGTATCGCCCTGACACGGTTCTGGCCACAGAGTTGTCCTTGAGATTATCGCCGGGAGCGTTCATAATGGTCTTCTCAAAGATTGCCCGAAAGGTCGAGGCGATCACGGTATCAAGAAGGACACAGGAACGTTGCCAGAGGAGATGAGGTTCATGACGACACGACAGACGCGCCGCGAATTTCTGAGGATGGCCGCCCTTACCACCGCCTCGCTGGGCCTGCCCGGCCTGGCGCGGGCTCAGGCGAACAAGAAATCGCCCAACGTTGTCATCATCTTCCTCGACGATTCGGGCTGGGCGGACTTTCGGCCCTTCGCCAAGCCCGACTACCCGACGCCCAACGTCGCCCGGTTGGCACGCGAAGGGTGTCGATTCAACAACTTCTACGTTCCTCAAGCCGTCTGCTCGGCCTCGCGGGCAGCGCTGATGACTGGCTGCGTGCCGGGCCGCACGCGCGTCTTCGGCGCGCACGGACCCAAGGCGCGCGGGCTCGATCCGAAGTTCGCGACTATGGGTGAGATGCTCAAGAAGCGCGGCTACCAGACCGCCATCTTCGGCAAATGGCACCTGGGCGATCAGCCGGACACGCGCCCGCCGGCGCGAGGCTTTGACGAATCGTGCGGGCTGATGTACTCCAACGATATGTGGGAGTTCCACCCTGAGAATCCTGAGCACTGGGGGAAGTTCCCCCTGCAGTACTGGGACAACGGCACAGTCACCATCGAGCGCGTGACCAAGAAGCACCAGCCTATGCTCACGACCTGGTACACCGAGCACGCGGTCGATTTCATTGGACGCAACAAGGACAATCCCTTCTTCCTGTATGTCCCGCACTCGATGCCCCACGTGCCGCTGTTCGTCAGCGAGAAGTTCAAGGACAAGTCCGGCGCAGGGCTCTACGGTGACGTCATGATGGAGATCGACTGGTCCGTGGGCCAGATCATGAAGGCGCTCAAGGCCAACGGCGTTGAAGACAATACGATGGTTATCTTCACCTCCGACAACGGACCTTGGATCTCCTATGGGAACCACGCCGGTAAGACCCCCTTCCGCGAAGCCAAGGGCACCAGCTTCGACGGGGGCGCGCGCAGCGCCTGCATCATGAAGTATCCGGGCCAGATCAAGGCCGGAACCGCATCGAACAAGACGCTGTGTTCGATCGATATCCTGCCGACCGTCGCGCATCTGACCGGGGCGGACCTACCGGCCAATCCCATCGACGGCAAGAACGTCTGGGACCTGATCGCCAGCAAACCCGGCGCCAAGAACCCTCAGGTGTACTACCCCTTCACCATTGGCAGTCGCTTTGAGGGCATCATCAGCGGGGATGGACGCTGGAAACTCCATGTTCCCCATCGGTACCGCACGCTGGTCAAGCCCGCTCACGACGGGGCCGCGGGCAAGTACCGCCAGGCGGAGATCGGTCTGTCCCTCTTCGACATGAAGAACGACCCGTACGAGACCACGAACGTGCTGGAGAAGTATCCGAAGGTCGCCACCCGAATGAAAGAACTGGCCGAGGGGCATCGCCGCAAGTTCTTCAGCAAGTCGTAGAACCGGCGCGCCCCTGGGCGATGCTAGTCGCCCTCGTTCGGCACGCGAAGCCAGGAGACGTATCCATCGTCGGCCGGATGAACCGTGATCTGGCGCTCGCCCGTCCCATCGGCTCGGATAGTCCAGATATCCGCATTGCCTTCTCGTCCCGCTCTCCGGCGAAAGACAAGGCCGCTGCCATCGGGGAACCAACTGGGGAACACATCATCGTCCGGATGATCGGTCAGACGCGCAAGCCCCGTGCCGTCCGGCCTGATCTTGTAGACGTTCCAGTTCCCATCGCGGTTGGAAGCGAACGCGATCCACTCGCCATCCGGCGACCAGGACGGGGATTCATCCCGGGCGCTGTTGCGTGTCACGTTGGACCAGCCCTCGCCATTGGGCTGAATGCGACAGATCTCCGTATTCCCGTCGATCTCGGCATGGTAGACCAACCACCGCCCGTCGGGCGACCAGAAGGGAAACTCATCCACGCCCGGATTCGTCGTCAGCCGCGTGGGACGGAAGGACCCGTCATCGCTCGTAAGACAGATCTCCGGGTTCCCGTGTCGATTCGAAACAAAGGCGATCACGTCAGGGCGCCAACTTGGGAAAGCGTCCTCGCTGGCATCCCGGGTCACCTGGAGCACGCCGGGGCCTCGGGCATAGCCGACGTAGATATCGTAGTTTCCGTCGCGGTCGGACATGAACGCGATCCGCGCCGCATCGGAAGACCAGCGAGGATAGAGATCGTCCGACGGATTGTCTGTCCAGTTCGCCAGGCCGGTTCCGTCCGGTCGCATGAGATAGATCTCAGCGTTTCCCGCGACACCCTCGGACTGAACGGCAATCGTCTTGCCATCCGGCGCGCAGAATGGAAACTCGTCGCTGCGCGGCCGGCGCGTCAGTCGCTTCAGCCCCGAACCATCGAGGTTCACAAGATACACCTCGTAGTCCCCTGTCCGATTCGACGCAAAGGCCAGTCGATATCGGCCCCGAGAGTGTTCGGACGGTCCTTCGGCAGGCTCTCTTCCATAGGAGGTCAGACAGGCTGCGACACATAGGCCCGCCACCAGTGATGTGAACAGAACGCCTTGGGCCTTCATAATTCACCTCCCTGCGAAGCAAAATCCAGTAACTTGCCCCCTCCGAAGTGTTCTCGACATCTATTATAACGCGCGTTCGAGACGACAAAGAAAAAAAGTGGCGCCAAACGACGTGAGTGCTATTGACGCGAAAAACCCCCCGGTCCGGCCCGTTGATTGATGTATTCGGGTCAGAACGAGGAGCATTGCCTAATTCTGAACCGCGCGGCATTCTCCCTCCGGCCTTGCCGGGGGATACATGGCGTTTCAAATCCCGACCACAGCCTCAGCCTACCTCCCAATCATGAAACATCATCACTTTCTCATGCCCCTTTTCGGCGCATCAGACCAAGAGCGATCCTGGAGTACTCTACGAAACAGGCCGCTCAATGGGGCTTAGAAATCGCAGGGAACGATATAGACGGTCTGGTTTTCTCTGGTGATCTTGCGACCGCCGTTGGCAAGAATCGCCTTTTCGGCGACTTTGGCCGTTCGCTCAACCATGTCGCTGATCTTCGTCACAATGGGTAGACCGTCCCGACTGTAGTTGAGATACTGGTTGTTGAACGGCTCGGACCATTCGCCCCACAGCAGGAAGCTCTTCGTGAGCCGATCGGGGATACAGCCGGCGCCATTGCGGACGCCAATCAGTCCGGCGCAAGTCGCGGCCTGGTTGTCGCAATCATAGCCGGCCGAGACCGCGATGCCGGTCGTTTTCATCAAATCACCGTCGCCATAGAGAACCGCCATGATCCCGCACAAGCCATTCTGCAGTGAGGAGACCACGGAAACCGGCGCCTTGTAGCCGTCCTTCTCGTACGCCCAGTACTTCTCGTGGATCCGCTTGCGCGTGTCGCGCCAGTCGTCGCACTCGCGATGCCAGCGTACGACGTCGCGCATGCCCTCGGCGAACGGCCCTTCATCCGGCACGGCCGCCATCGCCATCTGCACGAGTCTCTCGACGTCCTTTTCGAAGAACGCCGCACTGTACATCACCGCA
>JANQFY010000123.1 GCA_028277585.1 Sedimentisphaerales bacterium | reverse complement strand
CTTGAAGCGCGTCGCGGGCGGACACGCAAGCGACGCGCTTCAAGTACAGTTACTCCACCGACGTGCTGGGTCATCTGGTGGAAACGGTGTCCGGCCGCCCCCTGGACGAGTACTTCCAACAGTTCATATTCGGGCCGCTGGACATGCGTGACACGGGCTTCGTCGTCCCAGCCGAGAAGGTCGCCCGCCTGACCAATCACTATGCGTTTGAGAAGGGCAAACTCGTCTGCAAGGAACAGGCCGCGACGAGCCCGTTTCTCGAGCAAGCCAAAGCCCTCTCCGGAGGCGGAGGCTGGAGCTACAGCTATCCGGGGCTGGTGACCACCGCCCGGGATTGGTGGCGCTTCATGGAGATGCTGGGCCGCTATGGTCGCCTGGATGGGCAGCGCCTCCTCAGCCGTCCTACGGTCGAGCTGATGTGCGCGGACCATCTCGGCGACCTCCCCGGCGCGTTCGAGCCCGGGACCGGGCATGGGCTGGCCGTGGGCGTCGTCACCGACGCCGCTCAGCACGGCCAACTCGCCAGTACCGGGACGATCTACTGGGCGGGCGCCCCGCACAATACGTACTATTTCGTGAATTTCGAGCAGCAGATGTGCGGCCTGGTATTTCTGCAGAACGGGCCGTTTGGCCATCTCGACCTGATGCAGCGTTTCCTGATCTTGGCCCATCAGACCATCGACGAGTAACAGGCCGATTCGTATCCAGAGGCATCATTCACTCCCCAATCCGAGGTGAAGAGCAATGGAAAAGAAACCGTGTCTAAACGACAGGGATCAATTCCCGGATGACGAGGTCTTGAGTCGCAGTCTGGGTAAGGTCAAACCGGTCTGGGATTCGTTTGTCACGCTTCTCGCAGAGCGCCACCCTGCTTTCTCGGCGGAATGGCGCTACTACCGGGACGGGAAAAGCTGGCTCTACAAGGTCACAAAGAAGAAAAAGACCGTCTGTTGGGTCTCGGTCTGCACGAATGCATTCACAGTGACATTCTACTTTGCGGACCGGGCGGAAGAGCCGATCGTGACGAGCACGCTCCGAAAGGAGTACATTGAACAGTTTCTCCACGGCAAGCGCTACGGCAAGATCCGGGGCGTGACAGTCACGGTTAAGAAATCCACCGACTTGCCCTCGATCAAGAAGCTGGTCGCCATTAAGGAACTACTGAAGTGACCTGGGGGAGCCCTTGACCAAGAACATGAAACAACAACGACAGGCCGGCTTTCTGATGGCCAAGGTCCGACAGGTAGGCGAGCGAGTCTTCCTGCGCCGCCTCAAAGGCTCGGAGATCGAGATCAACCCCGCCCAGGGTCGGATTATGTTCGCCCTCTGGAAGAAGGACGGGATCTCCATCCAGGAACTGGCGAAGAAGACGCAACTAGGCAACTCGACGCTGACGAGCATGCTGGATCTAATGCGGCGCTCTCTGGTCCTCGCTCATCAGGCCATTGATAATTAGGAGAAGATCATGTCAAAGTTGTCCCTACTCACAATCGTACTCACTGTCACGGCCGTCATCTACGCCGGCCAGAACTCCTGGCGCCCAGCGAAGAACTTCAAAGCCATCGAAGAAAGCGTCTTGAAGACGCACACCGAGATGGTCCAGGCCGCCAACAATCTCGATGCCGAGAAGTTCCTCGCCCACATTCTGGACTGCGACTCTGTGCGCATCGTGCAGGACGGCAGACTGTTCAAGACCAAGCAGGAGGTCGCAGATGTCATTACCGGCGGTTTCCAGAGCGTCGACCAGCTAGAGCGCCAAGCCGACCACACGTCAATCACCGTGATCTCTCCCACCGCCGCCGTGGTGACCAGCACGGGCACCTCCACGGTGACTGTAGGCGGTCAGACGTTCACCAATCCGTTCGCCGCCTCGACCCTGTTCGTACTGGCGGACGGACAATGGAAGGTCCTGAACGGGCATTACTCCGTCCCCAACCCACGTTAAGGAGGCCCTCATGGCAACGGACCCGCTTCACGACAAGTCCAGACAACCCCGCGATGACGACCTCGCCGAGACACTGGGGCGCAGCAAGGCCCGCTGGGATGAGTTGATCGCCCATGTCGAGCACACTTACGCTCCGGTGACGCACAAGTGGCTCCCGCCCTATAAGGAGTTTGCCTGGGTGCTCCGCTTGATCCGCAAGAAGCGCACGATTCTCTACCTGACCCCGTGCCCGCGCTGCTTCCTATGCGCGTTTGTGCTGGGCGGCAAGGCAACGCAAGCCGCTCGCGCCGCGGGCTTGCCCGAGGACGTGATGGCCATCATCAATGACGCGCCCGTCTATGGAGAAGGCCGCGGGTTTCGACTGGAGGTCCGTACGAAGGCGGACGTCGAGACCATGAAGAAGCTGGCCGCCATCAAGATGGCCAATTGATGAAAGAACACAAATGACTCGGCGTGACGTTATGACAGACTCCATGAAACAGCAGCGCCAGGCCGGCTTTCTGATGGCCAAGGTCCGCCAGGTGGGCGAGCGTGTGTTCCTGCGCCGACTCAAAGGCTCGGAGATCGAGATCAACCCCGCCCAGGGTCGCATCATGTTCGCCCTCTGGAAGCAAGACGGGATCTCCATCCAGGAACTGGCAAAGAGGACGCAACTGGGCAAGTCCACGCTGACGAGCATGCTGGACCGACTCGAAGCGATGGGCTACGTCCAGCGGCGCCGCTCGGACAGCGACCGGCGTAAGATCATGATCCACCGTACGGAGAAGGACAGAGCAACCGAGAAGCAATACGTCGCAATATCAGAGCGCATGACGGAGGTCTGGTACCGCGGGTTCGACGAGGCCGAGATCGAGCGGTTCGAGGCCTGCCTACAGCGGATCCTCGACAACCTGATCGCGTTTGAAAACGAGATGCCGTAGCGTGCTTCGTGATGGGCGCATGTATGTCATCCTGAATGGAGCAGAGCTCAATGAAGGATCTGGGCCGCGATCGGAACAAAGTACTCGTGCGAAAGCCAGATCCTTCACTTCGTTCAGGATGACAACGCGTCGGAACATGGAGACCAATCGATGGAGGACGATCTGATGATGACTGACCAGCCGCAAAGGCAGTTTCGGGGCTTCTCCCCCAAGGCGTTCCGATTCCTCAGGGACATCAAGACCCACAACAACAAGCCGTGGTTTGAGGCGCACCGGGATGACTACGAACGGTACCTACTGCAACCCCTGCGCGATCTGGTGACGGATCTGGGCGACTTCATGCTCGGAATCGATTTGTCGTTCGAGATCGCGCCCGCCGTCAATAAGACGATCTCGCGAATCTATCGCGACACGCGGTTCAGCAAGGATAAATCGCCCTTCCGCGACTGCATGTGGATCACGTTCAAGCGGGCGGGCAAGGACTGGGCCCGCTGGAGCATCGGATACTTTCTCGAGATCAACGCGACGTGGTACCGGTACGGGCTGGGCTTCTACGACGCAGCGCCCGATATCATGGCGCAGTTCCGCGCCCAACTCGACGAAGAGCCCGGTAAGTTCCTCAAGGCAATCGACTGGTTCGACGGGCAAGAGACGTTCGAACTGGAGGGCGAGATGTACAAGCGTCTCAAGGGCAAGGACAAGCCCGAGCCGATCCGCACCTGGTACAACCACAAGAGCTTCTATCTCTGCTGCAACCGCAAGAACGACAAGGCGATCCGCAGCGGTCAACTCGTCGACGACCTCCAGGCCGGCTTCGGCCTCACCGCCCCGCTGTACCACTACCTCCTCGACACCATCGCCCGCACGAAACAACCGGTGCGATAGGCGATCGCTGGCTTAGTGCGTTGTTACAACTGATCAGACGAAACGAACAAGGTGTGGCAGCGTCAAGGCCGCAGGCCTTGGCGATGGTTCATGAGCATGCGTGGAAAGCCATCGCCAAGCTGCGCTTGACGCTGCCACACAGCTAGTCCGGACTGTGATCGTTATCTGACAGGCAATGACGCACTAGCGTTCGATCTCGATATCCAGTTCTTCGAACCGGGATCGCCTCACGATCTCCGCGTGCCCATCCTGGAATGCGACCCCGGCCTCGCTAGACGATCCGTCGGGCATACGACACCAGACCAAGGGCTTCTGGGCTCCGTGCGCGCCGCCGATCGCCTTGGCGCCCTTGCCCACGTACTCGACGTTAGCACGGGCCCAATCCCGCAGTTCCTTCTCATTCCCCAGATAGGGCGCCAGCGCCTCCAGGTCGTCCGGGAAGACCCCACCGTGATCACCAGCGTACAGGTGGCCCGCCAGCGCCAGTCTCTTCAAGCGACTCAGCAGCATCAGGCGAGCCTGAATTGCAGGATCCTTTTGCGTCGCTTCGGACGCTCTCGGTACAGGCCTGATCCCGAGCTTCGCCAGCACCTCGGGTGTCTCGAAAGCCACGTGGGAATCCATGTACAAGACGTTGGTGCCGGCTCCCTTGGCGAGCAGCGTCTTGTCATAGGCCAGCGCACTGGCCGGGTTCGCGCGCCGCGGCGACACACCCTTGCCAAGGTACGTCACATGCTCCATGACCCACGAGAGTTCGCCATTCTCATTGATGTAGTCCCGCGCATCCTGGAGCGTGTCGGGGAACTTGTCGCGGTGGTCGTTGGCGTAGATCAACAGCGCCTTGCCAAGGTTCAGCAACTCCTTGGCCGACCTGCGTCGATCCCCTTGCAGCACCTTCCCACCAAAGGTGACGCCAAGATGCTCAAGCCGTTTGGGCGTCTCAAAGGCTACGTGGGAATCCAGATACAGAACATTCGTTCCCTCACCTCTTTCCAAGAGCGTCTTGTCGTAGGCGAGCACGCGAGCGGGATGGTCCCGCACGGGCGAGATGTCCTTGCCCAAATACGTCACGTTCTCCAGCAACCAAGACATCCCCACGCCGACCTCCTCGCGCAGACCTGACAGCGTCTCCGGGAACTTATCGTCGTGATCGTTCGCGTAGATCAGCAGCGCCTTGCCCAGATCCATCAGCCGGATTTGCGATGCAACACGGTTGCGGAGCGCCGCTTCCTCCTGAACCACGGCTGCCGACCTCGGCGGAGGCTTGATCCCAATCTCCTCGAGCCGCGTGCGGCTTTCGAAAGTCACGTGGGCGTCCAGGTACAGAACGTTGGTGCCGGGGCCGCTCTGGAGAAGCGTCTTGTCGAAAGCGATCGGCGCCACGGGACTGTCCTTCGTCGTCATGCCCTTGCCCCAATACGTCACATTGTCCTTCAACCACCCTGTCGCCATGCCGAGTTGGTCCCGCATATCCTCGATCTTCTCGGGCAGTTTGCCGTCATGATCGCGGGCATAGAGCAGCACCACCTTGCCCAACTCCGCCAGCCGCATCTGCGATTCGACCCGCTTCTCTGACGTGATTCCATGCACCTGGGAGGCAGGAACGCCCAGGGACTTGAGTTCCTGCTTGCTCCTGAAGTCGACGTGAGTGTCGGCGAACAGGACGAGCGTCCCTTGCCCCTTGGCAAGCAACGTCTTGTCGTAAGCCAATACGGCCTCAGCCGGGCTCGACATGGTCTTGCCCTTGCCCAGATAAACCACATGGGCCTGTAACCAGGACAGGTTGATCGGATAGCAGTCGACAGCGTCGGCCATGCGGCCCGGGAAGCGATCGTCATGATCGTCCGCGTAGACGCGCAACGCCTTGCCCAGATCCATCAGCCGCGTCCCCGAGACGGCACGAGCTTCCAGGTTCGCAGGAGATTCCACCGACGCGTCGGTGTTCTGGGCCGCTCCTTCAGGCCGTGTCACAGTCAGCAGCATGGGGCCGCGATTGTCGCGCGGCGGACCGCTCACTGTCAACAAGGCATAGTCATCGAAATACTCCCACGATGTCGCCTCGTCTCCGACCCACCAGTTGTGTGATTCAAGGGGGCGATCGACGCGAACGATAATCCTCACCGGTCCGTCGGCAAAGAAGTCATTGAGAATGATGCTCCGGCGACGAGTTTCCCGCGAGCTCAAATCGTGGTCTCCGTGCAAACGATGGCGGTGAATGAGGGCAACGCGTTCTTCCGGCTCGACGAGGCGGCCGACCTTGACGCGGATGTCATGCATGCCGCCCCCCCCTTGACGGTAGCGCCATCTGGACGGCACGGGCGTGCCATCCGGAAGATAGTACATCCCTTCAGCATCAACGATGCGGCTGGAACCGTAGCCCACTTCATCCTCCGCACATTCGGTGCTCCGACGGCACAGTCGTTGATAGCGCCATACGGTGACCTGACCATTTCCATCGACATGGAACAGCGTCGGGCCGTTGGGCCAGTGGTTCACCTGTTCGGGGTGGGCCTTCTCCACCTCATCAACCAGATCCAGTATCTGATCGATGAAGCGGCGTTCGAGACTCGTCAGCGAAAACGGGGTGACGTGATGATCCTCACCCGAATCCTCGACCCTCGGCTGCGCACCGGCTGTCATCAGATCCGGTGCAGCGTCCATCCCTCGCTGAGCACGTGCCATGGGCAAAAGCACGGCTGCGGCGAGAGCAAGGGCCAGCAGGCCCCACAAGCCTATTCGGGCAGTTCTCGGTTTGGGTCGTTTCATCATGTGTCTAATCCTCCCTTGTAGTGCCTTTCTGGATTCCGCAATCCCGATTAGACGCAGGCCGACGGTCGGCCCATGTAGTGACATTTCCGCCAGGTCGATCAGCGTGGTGCTGTAGCGCTCGGCCTCCGCATCGAGCGCAACGAGCACGGTTTCGTCGACGGCCTGCTCGCGCAGACGCCGGACGATGGCGTTGACCAGCCAGAGCAGAGGGTGATAGAAATATGCGACCAGCAGGATCGTCTGAACGAAGTTGATCCAGAGATCCGCCCGCTTGACGTGCGCCAGTTCGTGGACCAGGACCGCTTCGAAGCGATCCGGGTCGACCTTCTCGGTCAGTGTGGCCGGTATCAGGACGACGGGGCTCAGCAAGCGACACACCACCGGGCCGGGGACGTCGTCAGAGAGCCTCAATTGGGGACACCGGCGCAGCGACAGACGAGCCGCGCACTGGCCCAGCACGGCCTGCAGCGACGTCGGTGCCGCCGCGCTGCCGGCGACCAACCTGCGAACGTACCGAAAGCGCCGCGCCAGACAGAGACACAAGGCCAATACGCCCACCAGCCAGCCGACAAAGACCACGGCGCGCCAGCTCAGGGCGGGCCGGGCAGCCACCGGTGGAATCGGTACGATCGCCCTGCTCTCCGAATCCGCTACCACATCCGGCATCTTGAGCGTACCGGCTACTTCCGGCGCGGCAGGCGGAATCGGCGCATACACCGGCACGACACCATCGGCCGATTCAGAGGCAATGGCCTCAGGCGCGCGCGTCTCCTGAACGACGGCGCTGCGCCCCGGCCGGTAATATCCGATGCCGGTTGGCAACGCCAGGTTCGGAGGTAGAAGAAGTTTAGCGAAAACAAGCATCCAGACGGCGTACCGCACCACCGCCCGCACGCGCTTCCGCAAGAGCAGGTCCAGGAGAAGGATCGCGACGATCAGCACACTGGACTGGACCAACGCGCTCCAAGCATACGCGCAGAACCCGTGCCCTGCACTGTTCGACCAATTGATGCCGCTTTCGATCAGAAGATCCATTTTGCGACCTCCGCAATGTCTATGAGCTTCAGCGCGACGGCTTCTTCGCCGCGCCGGTCTTGTCGACGAACTGACGCAACTGGG
Source organism: Sedimentisphaerales bacterium (assembly GCA_028277585.1). GTDB lineage: Bacteria > Planctomycetota > Phycisphaerae > Sedimentisphaerales > Anaerobacaceae > Anaerobaca. Next base: position 4,523 of record JANQFY010000123.1, on the reverse strand, counting down.
CGACCTCGTCCGTCGAGAGGCTCTCATGTTCGATCAGGAATTGCATCATGGGCGTCAGCGCGCCGTCGAAGGCGCGTTTGAGCATCTTGCGAAACTCGGCCCGCTTGGCGTCCACTTCGCTGATGCTCGCGCGGAACAGTTGCAGATTCCGGATCCGCTCGACGACCAGGAACCCCTTCTCCGCCATCCGGTCCATGGTGGTCTTGACGGTGCTGTAGGCCCAGGCGCGGGTCTCAGCCAACGTCTCTTGAACCGTCCCGGCCGTGCAGGGCTCTTGCTCCCACACCACCCGCATGATGGTCCACTCGACTTCGGTCAGTTCCTCGGATGCTCGCTTGCGCCGCCCTTTGCTGGTGCTGTGATGCCTGCTCATCTGACGTCTCCTTGTTCGACATAGACCGTTTATATTCGACATAAATAGAATACGCAAGAAGGAAATTAGTTTTTTGTGAGATTTTCTTCGCCACCGGCATCCGAACCGCCCTCAGCGAAAGTCAGGCAGGGTCCGGGCCGATAAGGGCTAATAGCCCCCCCGGTAGAGCGGGAAATCCTGTTGTGCCGGGCGAGGCCATTTGATACAAAGGAGTTCATCGGAGGCGCCCGTTTTCGGGCCCCTGGGACCATTACATGGGAAGGCAAAGGACGAGAGTTCGGACTGCCGCCCACAGGATGACTCGGGTCTGGTCATCTCGGCAACCGGCCGATTCATTCGTCCAGCCGTCCCCTTCGTCTGGAGGTGCGAACATGTCTAGGAAGGTGCGTTCCCTGGTGTTCTTGGCGTTCGTGGCAATCGCCCTGTTGACTGGCTCGGCCCAAGCCGATATCAAGGCGGGACTGGTGGGTCATTGGCCACTCAACGGAGACGGGATCGACGCCAGCATCGCCGGCAACAACGGAACCCTTGTCGGCAATGTGCGGGCGGCGCCCGATCGATACGCCGTGTCCAACGCGACACTGTCCTTCCCGGGCAAGGCGGAGTCTTACGTCGAGATCGGCGTCCCTGCGGAATTGCAGATGTCCGGGGCGATGACCGTAACCGCGTGGGTCTATCTCAACGGAACCAACGCCAGCAACGGGCGCATCATCACCGCGTTGGGCGCCACCGACGCGGGCGCGTGGGATCTGGGAGTCGAGGTCGATGCCGGCGGCGTCGCCAACGCTCTGATCTTCCAGGTGGCGGGTAGCTCCACCGAATCGATCCGCCTTAGCGCCGAGTTCCCCTTGCCCACGGATCGCTGGGTCCACATCGCCGCGATCTTCCGGCCGCAGGCCTTCATCGAGATTTACGTCGACGGCCAATCCTGGGCCAGGGGCATCGACGACATCCCCGATGAGCAGGTCAACGACAGCGGCGCGCCCATACTCATCGGCTCGCGCAGTGACTGCTCGGACTGCGGCTGGGACGGCCGACTCGACGAGATACGCATCTACGACCGCCATATCAACCAGGTCGAGATCTGGCAGATCATGCGGGCCGGCGTGGGCTGCAGCTCGGCGCCGAAACCGCCGAATTATGCGAAACACGTGCCGCGCGACGTGACCCTGCGCTGGACGGCGGGCCCGTTCGCCAAGACCCACGACGTCTATCTCGGCACTTCGCGTACCGATGTCAATGACGCTAGCCGCACCGACCAGCGCGGCGTACTGGCCGCCCGCGGAGTGATGGCGACCAAGTATGCGCCGAGCAGCCCCCTGGAATTCGGGCGAACGTACTACTGGCGCGTCGACGAGGTCAACGTCAGTTGGGACAACACCATCTACAAGGGTGAGGTCTGGACGTTCACTGTCGAATCCGTCGCCCCGCCCGTCGAAGGCATCATCATCGCGACCAGCAACCTCAGTTCGGTCGACGGGGCGCGGCCCAGGAACACGATCAACGGTTCAGGTCTGAATGCCAACGATCAGCATTCCACCTCCCCCGCTGACATGTGGCTCGGCCAATCAGATGGAACCGCTCCGGTCGTGCTCGAATACGAGTTCGACACGATTCACAAGCTGCATGAGATGCTCGTCTGGAACTACAACGCGACGGATGGCCCCGGCGTCGCGGCCGGACTCCGGGATGTGACGATAGAGTACTCCACGGACGGCGTCACCTGGAGCACCCTGCGGGACGCGGAGTTGGCCCAAGCGACGGGAACGTCCGACTATGCCGCCAACACGACCATCTCCCTAGCCGGCGTTGCGGCGCGATTCATCAGACTGACCATCCACTCGAACTGGGGCGCCACAGATCTGTACGGGCTCAGTGAGATCCGCTTCCACCAGATCCCCACGCGGGCGCGCAATCCGGAACCGGCGGACGGAGAGATCGGCGTCGATCTGAACGTAAGCCTGAGTTGGAGCGCGGGCCGCGAGGCAACCCTGCACGATGTCCACTTCAGCGACAGCGCCCCGCTCGTCGCTACAGGGGTGGCGTTGAAAGACTCGGTAACCGTGAATCGCTACAACCTCAGGCCGCTTGACTTCGGGACAGCCTACTACTGGCGCATCGACGAGCGCAACGAGACGAAGGACCCCGGTCTATGGCAAGGTTTCATCTGGACATTCACGACTCGCGAGTTCGCCGTCGTCGATGACTTCGAGACGTACACGGACGATTCCGGCCGGCGCATCTACCAGATCTGGAAGGACGGTTACGACAACGGAACTGGCTCGGTCGTCGGTTACCTTGAGGCGCCGTTTGCCGAGCAAGTCCTCATCCATGGCGGCGGCCAATCGATGCCCCTGTCCTACGACAACACCCAGACCCCATTCTACTCGGAGGCCGTGCGGAACATCGCCTTCGAACAGGACTGGCTGGAAGGCGAGGCCAATACGCTGCGACTCTTCGTGCGCGGCCAGGCGGACAACGATCCCGATCCTCTCTACATCGGAATCGAGGACACCGGCGGTCGCCTGGCAATCGTGACGCATCCGGATCCGACGGTGGTGACCCGGGAGACTTGGCAAGAGTGGACGATTCCTTTCTCCGACCTCGAGAACGTCCGACTCGCAGGGGTCAAAATCATTTACCTCGGCGTTGGCAACCGGGAGAATCCCGCCCTGGGCGGCTCGGGGCGGATCTTCATCGACGACATCGAATTCGGCAAACCCATCGGCGGGCAAGGTCCCAGCCGATTCTGAGACAGAGTTGCATGGCACAGGCAACACCGGACACGGCTGAGTCGCGGCTGCCGTAGGGGTTGTTTGCACCTACTTAACGAGCTTGGCGATGGGCTTGAACTGGGGGTGTTTGGCGGTCTTGAGCAGTTCGAAGAGGACCATCTCCGTGCTGGCGATCGCGACACCTTCGCGGGCGAGTCGGTCGAGGGCGATCCGTCTGTTCTCGAGCTTTCGTGACGAAACCGCGTCGGCTAGGACGGTTACTTCATGGCCTCGCCCGAGCAGATCCCGGGCGGTCTGATAGATGCAGATGTGCGCCTCGATGCCGCAGAGCAGGACCTGTCGGCGATCCAACGCGCTGAGCCGAGAGACGAATTGCTCATCGCCACAGCAACTGAAACTGGCCTTGTCGACCGGCTCGAGATCGGCCAACAGTTCGGCGATCTCCGGTACCGTGGGGCCCAGCGCCTTGGGAACCTGCTGACACCAGAGGATGGGAATCTCCAGGAGTTGCGCGGCCTGGATGAGAATTCGGATGTTCCGAAAGAGGGTTTCTTTGTCGGCCATCAACTGGGCGAGCTTGCCCTGCACATCGACGACGACAAGGGTGGATTCGCGGATTTCGAGCATTCCGTTGCTCTCCAGGGGCATTGGCCGGAAGGAAGCGCTTCCCTGCGCCGCTTACCGGTCATTGGGTGTTAAGGAGGACTATGATCAAACTTGCCTTCACATTCTCTTCCGGGGGAGCTGAACCGTTTCGCGTCTCCGAATCGGCGGAGGTAAACACCGGTCGGGGGATTTCGAGCGCCGGCACAGTCGTGTCCAGCGCGTCGTCGGTCGTCGAGAGAATCTCGCGACCCGGCATCTGACGCGCGAAGCGATTGTAGACCGCCACCTCGGAGGGGACCGCCGCGGCCGCTGCAGCCGTGCCCTGGCCAATGATCTTCGCCGTCTGCTGCAGCGTCACCGGCTCAACCACAACCGGATCGGCGAAACGATCCGTATCGACACTCAGAGTGGCCAAATCGGAGTTCTGCCAGATCGTGCCCAGACCCGCTACGAGACGACTGATGCCTTCGCGACTGCTTTCGATGCGATAGATCCGAGCCCCGCCGACCATTTCCGATTCGGCCGAGCCCGCCAGGCCGTTCTCGGCAATACGGGTCTTCACAAAGGCATCCGCCTGGGCGAAAGCCGCGGTGCGCAGTTCCAAGCGTCCGGAGAAGCCCGCCACAGGTTCGATCTGCACATCTAGGGTTGGATCGCCGGCCACGGGGCCAACCGGGCCAGCCGGCGGCGCCACGGGCGCCACGATCTGATACACGACAGCACCGAGTCCGCCCAGCAAAGCGATCATCGCGGCTGCCGCGACGAACCGGCGAATCTTCAGATGCCGCGCCCCGGCGCGGGAGGCCGAG
>JANQFY010000108.1 GCA_028277585.1 Sedimentisphaerales bacterium | reverse complement strand
CCGAGCAGGTTGGCGGCGGCGATGCCGGAGGGGAAGAGCTTCTGCTCCCGGGCCGCCAACTGGCGGATCGCCGACGGGTTGGGGCGGCTCCGGCCGAAGGCCGTCGGCCGGCTCCGGTAGTAGACCCCCTTGCTCAGCCGCTCGATCTCGCCCGCCCTGGCCAGGCGCGACAGGGCCTGGGCGACCGCCGTGAAAGGCAGGTCGCGGAAGTCCTCCAGCCGCCACAGCCGCTCCCCGCCCCGGTCAATCCGCCGGCGGACGGTCTCGGCGGCCCGGCGGGAGTCCGGCTCTCGGCGGGCGCGTTCCATGCCCTGATTATCGCCTTCAGAGGGAAGGATTGTCAAGTTTTTTTGTTTTAAAACTTGACATGCAGTGCCCTGCCTCATGGAAGCACCCCCCAAGAAACTGAAGAATCCCCTCTGATGTCTCGAAACGAGGTTCTTGATCGGGACTGGAATCACGTTTGGTGGGTGCAATCGCAGTTCCAGCCGGCGCAGCAATTAGTACAGCCCCATGGACGTGACAATCTCATAAATTACCGTCACCTGATGGCTGCCTTTGCTTCACCGTCTTCAAACTGACCGGATCAATTTCACAGGGTCATCGAACTCCAGCACCTCACACCAGTCCAGGAACTCGATCGGGTCCATGCGGCGCTGGCCCATCATGATCTTGTGAACCGTTGTCCGCAGGCATCGGAGCAGCTCCGCCAACGCCCGAACTAACCAGATCGGAGGATGGAACTCCAGTTGACTCTTTGCGGCCCAAGTCAGCCGCTGGAGCCTGGACATAGGAGTTCTGACTTTCTGGCGAAACCTGCCGGCGAGATAGACTCGATCTCACAATCACCTGATCTACCCTTCCTTCGGAGAGCGACTTGTTGCACCGATCTCATCGCACGACGAAAACCGCGAAGATTAGTGCTGCCAGAAGAACAAGATTGGCCCCGGCAATCTGACGGCTGTTCGCCTCACGCCCAATGAGTAGGCCGTTCAGAACGACCACAGCGACTAATGCGAGATGCCACAGGTGAAGCCCAGACCTGTGAGAGAGCGGATAGGTGAGCCGGGCTTTCAGCTGATGAAGCCAGTCATAGTTGAACTCCGGCACCGACAATGCGAATCCTTGCAGGAAGGTCAGAAAGCCAACTGCGATGAACGCGAATCCCAGGTAGGCGATACGCGGCTGCTGCCGAAGGAGGCCCCAACCAATGCCCATCAGTCCCAGAAGCAGAAAACCAGACCGCACGAGCGCGAGATATTCCGCCTCTCCCGCGAGGAAAGCGATCGCAAACCAGAGGACGAGCGGCATGAATAGCACCGCTCCGATGAGGCTGAGAATTCGTGACAGTGGAGTCATATTGAACCTCCTTCACTCCTCTCGTCACCGAGCGTAGAGTCGGCGATCGAGCCGAGCCGACCATTTGTGCCCCCGGATTCGACCTCTTCGTTCATGCTGGCGTTCGATCTGATTCCAGATCCACCATGCAGCAACGCCAATCAGCGATATGAAGAACAGGCTAGGGAGGAGTATCAACACGGCAACTGCCAGCGTGGCGATCACTGACGCCACAATCGAGGTCGGCCAGTCGATCCGAGTATTGCTCATAGCGCCGCTCCTTCGTGGGCTCACAGATCCCACTCTTCCTCATCCAGATCAGGGGCAATCTCATCCATGGGGAACAAACCACGGGCCACATCGGTACCATTACCACAGATCGCGCAATCGTTATGTGCCCTGATTCTCGTCCACTTGACCTGCCACGGCTTCGTGAGCTCCACCGCTTTCACTCCACCACTGGTCAGGTACGGTCCACCGATCCTCACATACTGGGCTCCGCGCGACAGGTGGGCCCGCGTGGCATCCGCTGCTGCGGTTGACGAAGGCGAATCAAAGAGCAACATGTCGACCAGGATGGTCGCGGCTAGATACACCTTGTGGTTGATGAGGTGGCCGAGGGCCGGTTCGCCCGCATAGCGACCGGGCAAGTCCGTGCTGTAGTCGTACTGAGTTGCGCGACGCTCACCCTTTCCCGGCGGATGAAGTTCCTCGTAGCAGGCATAGCCGACCGGGTCATCGGGGGCAACCGGTGACTCGGGCAGGCGAATGAAGACCTCACCCTCGATCGCGTTGTTGAAGCAGCCCATCGCGAAGTACGCCGCTCCAGCGTAGATCGCCGCCATCTGGGACAGCGTGTTGGCGCCCTTAGCATCGGTGACCGCCACTACGGCGTGGGGTTTGTGCTCATCGAGGATGCGCTTCAATGCGCTACGATTACCTGAAAACAGGTCTCTTGGGACGGGTATGAACACGCACTCCGGACATCCAGTCTTCATCCACTGAGCCATCGCAGTCGCCTTGTTCCAGCCGATGTACTCAGTGGACAGTGCGTGGCGCATGCAGTTGTGTACCTCTAGATCATCGGGATCCGACCCGACGACGTGACCGACGCCCGCCCGCGCCAATGCGATCGTCAGGACGGAGCCGATTGAGCCTTGCCCCACGACTAGAATCCGACGGTTCCGCAGAGATTCCCTGACCTCTCCATCGAACGGGTTTCTCGCGTAGAAATCGTCCTCGCTGACGATCTTGACGGACAGAGCGCCCCGCTCCTGATCGCGAACCGTAATCGCGTCACCCTCTCGTTCGATGGCCAGCGGAAAATCGATATCCGCTTGGTCGATGCGACCGATTACCGCATGCACGAACGACTGAGGCGGATCAACATCGACTGTCACCACCGAACCGACACCAGCGTCCCTGTCATAAGTTCCACGGACAGGGCTTCCCGGCGGTGCCTTCCGGATGGATTCAACCGTCTTGCAATTGATGGAGATCATGCCCGCTCCTCCTCCTGCCTGCTATCGGCCAACTCGTCCTCCTGCGGATCTGCGACTAGGTACTCGCCGAGTCCGGACCAATCCACGTGATTCAGGAAGGCAATCTCTTCATCAAGGACGACACCATCCGCGGCCACCACGACGGGCAGGTTCTCGCGGGAGAAGTGCACGGAAAAGCCGATCGTGTCCTGCTCTCCGGTTACAAGTTGCCGAACCATCGCCGTGGCGTCGAAGAACGCGGTCCAGACACCACGCTTCACCTCACCGTTTCCCTTCCTCAACAGACGCGGACGGCCGTACGGGAAGCTGGCACCGACTTCGATCACGAACTCCTTCCCCGAGCGGTGGACCAGAAGAATGGCCGTTATTCCAGACTTCTTGCTCCGCGCGAGCCGCACAGTCCATCCCGGACCGAGCGACCTTTGGGCCAGCTCCGCCAACTCGGCACCCGGCTGGTCCGGAACAGCCACCGGCGCCTGCTCCCACGCTTCAGTCACCAACGGCGAGTCGTCCCGGATGACGACCAGCTTCGCGGGGTACACAGTGGACGGCGTGACGAAGAACCCCAGGTACTTGCGCCGTGCCCCGCTGTCGGTGACGAGGATCACCGGGATGTGGCTTCCATCGGAATAGGGCTTGCTTGCCTCTGGGTTCTCCAAAACCCGCCTGAAACCCTGGATATCGGTCCCGGACAAGGACGGGTGGTACCCGAACTGATGGATGTGGCTTACCGTCAGGCGCACCTTGCCGTTGTGTGTCTCCTGCATTCGTAGCATCTGCTCGTGCGTTCCGGCGCCGTGGGCTATCACATTGAAGCGCGACCGTGTCTGGTCGTGCTCCGGCAGCGGTTCACAGTCAACGATGATCGATGACTCGGCGATCGCATAGCACGGCACCGCATACTCGTCGTCCTCGGACCTCACATGGGCGTAAGCGGCATTGAGCTTGCTGAAACAGGATTCCACGATATAGATGACAGCACCTTCCATGTGCTGCGCCGGCACTGCCGTGCTCCGATGCGCAGCCGACATGTTCTCCAAGACGTTCATTGGTGTGTACCTCGTGAGGATTGCGATTCCACAACTTCGTCCATCAGATCAATCACCGCGATCAACTCTCGCAGGTTGGTGCAGGGAACGGACAGCGACACCTCCACCCTCTCACCTCCACGCTCCTGAAGAACACGAGGGCCCGGCGCGTTCAGGTCGATCACATAGCGGTTCTCCGAGGCAGCGCAGTACAGCACCGCGTACGCATTGCGGCCGCTGTGCCGGATCACCTGTACTCTCTGACCACGAGCACGAAGAACCGCCGCCTCCTGGGCCATCGCCGGCATAACAGCCGGCAACGGCGGAAGGGGCGAAGTGGGACCATCCTTGATCTCCGGCCGCGCTTCCTCGACTGCCTTCCTGCCGAAGTCGTCCCAGTCGTCGTCCGCGGCGAATGGCTGGTCCTCGGTCTCCTTGCCGGACTTCGGATCGATCACCTCGTAGTCGTCCCAGTCGTCGTCCGCGGCGAACGGCTGGTCCTCGGTCTCCTTGCCGGACTTCGGATCGATCACCTCGTATTTGTTCCAGTTATGCCAGTTCATCTGCATTCCTTTCTCGTGAGGGGTTGACAATCGCGGTTCGGTTCTGCCTGCTACACGCCGAATAGACGCTCCAAGATGCCCGGCGCGGCTCGCCTCGGCGTGCGCAGGCCAAAGGCCTCGCTGGGGCGGCGCGGGAAGCGACCGGAGCGGAGGTATTTCTCGAATCCTCGCGCCCACCCGTCGATCAGGTAGAGGATTTCGTACAGCTCCAGTCTGCACAGCCCCGTCCCGATACAGACGTAGCCATCGCCGTAGTAGTGCGTTGAGTGACCCGACGGCAGCCGCTCGTTGATCGGCCATTTGGACCAGATCCGCGGCTCGCTGTAGGGATAGCCGTTCGGGTCGATGAAGAACGGCTTCCCATTCGGGGCGATGTATCGCAGTCCAACGACGCCGTCCCGACGGACGACCTGCACGTTTCGACATCGCGTTTGGCCAGAGTCCCTCGCTTGTGTGATCATGTCTTTCATACTGCCGTCCCTTTCTCGATGTAAGTGAGCACGATGCCCAGGTTGGACCTCCTCAGCTATCCCACCTCCCTGCATCTTGACATGCCCGCCCTGCTTGTGGGCGCAGTTGCCGCGTTGTGCGGTCCCGTCTGTCTGCGGGCCTGCGGCGTTAGTGGACGGTGATTGTGCTGCTGTCGCACCCAGTTCTCGTGGATGGCAGCCACAACCTCATTCAGCGTCATGCAGCTTGCGTCGAGGTCTCGCAGAAACGCATACGCGCCCTCGGCGCCAATCAGGTGAGCGAGCCCCAGCACGAAAGCTCGCGCTACCGGCGACACCTGATCCGCTTCGCAACCTTCGAGCAGCGTTGTTATCTCTTCCTGACGGACGATACTTGCTCTCGTCGGGGTCCTGTTGGTCTTCTCAGCGTCCATCGCGGTACCTCCTGTCCAGCATCCGCGTCAAACGCTGCGTGGGCGGCGTGCGGCGCGGTGCTCGTTCAATGGTCGCGGCGATCTGAGCAAAAAAACAGAAGGTGGGAGCCAATGCGCCTGCCGATAAGACAATGTCGCCCGCACGGGAAATGGCGGATTTATCGGAAAAGCGGGCTTATCGGAAATGGCGGGACAAGGGCAGGAACGGCAACCCGACAAGTGCGCGGCGCGCAGCTGCGTTGTGCAATGAGACACCAGCCGAACTGGCCAGTAGCCAGCACGGCCGGCGATGCATCAGGGGGTGGAGTGCTATTCCGGCCGCTCAACCGCTGCACCATGCTCCAACCGCGCCAGTTAGAACCGGGCAACCGGCCACCGACGACTCTTTCAGCCTTCGGTGAGCGGAGTGGACCAATGCCCTGTCACAAGGCGCCGAGCTGCGTACAGGAATGGCGTGTCGAGCACGGCAATCGCGTACTTCACTAGGCAGGTCACAATGATCAGCTCGAGAAGATTGACACCTGGCACACCGATGAAGGCAATCGTATAGAAGACGATGGTGTCTGCCGTCTGGCCCGCGAACGTGCTCAGGTTGTTCCGCACGAAGAGCAAGCGATCGTGCATCTTCTTCTTGATGAAATGGAAGACTGTTACGTCCAGGCTCTGTGCGACGACAAAAGCGGTGATCGACGCCGCCATGATCCGAGGCGCGGTTCCCAACGCCTCTCGGAAGGCCTCATTCGGCTCTTGCCAGAACGCGGCCGGCTCGATGGCCACCGAGAAGTAGATCGCGAACACGGTGAGCAGTTGGACGAGGATCCCCATCCCTACGGCCCTGAAGGCAGCCGCCTTCCCGTGGATCTCGCTCAAGAAATCGGTAAGCAGGAAGCTCATCGAATAGAGCCCGATCGCCACGCTCACGACCACCCCGCCTGGGGCTTCCACGAGTTTGGCTGCGGTGATGAGGCACGCGACGACCGTGCCGGCGTATGCGGCTTGGAGCACCCAAGCCCGATCGCGGCCTGCAACCAAACACACTGCGAACCCAAGAGCAAGCGCGACGAACGTGTAGATGATCAACAGCATTCCTGAGACCTCCTGATGCGACCACCTTAGCACCTCATTGCAGCGATTTGCCTTGCGGCGTACCCTTAGTATCCCGTGACAGCCGCGGGAAGGCGGGGAAATGCGGGAACCGCGGGAATCGGCATCGCGGGCGATGCGCGATCCTCAGCGATGGATAAACACACTGACATCAACCCGGGCACCGAGGACTCGCTTAACGAGGAGCGCCGGTACCGTCTCACCGGCCAGCCACCAGAGGAGATCCGCCGACGGGCGGGGGCGATCTTCCTCGAGCATGACCCGGATACCGGCTACAGAAACTTCACGGAGGAGGTCAATCGGAAGTGTGAGGTCTGGCGCGCGGTGCTCCCCGATCAACTCCGGCAGGACGACGAACTCGACTTCGACACTCTCAAGACTCGAGCCGCCACGGATCAAGATCTGAGCAAGAGGCTGGATCTAATCAATAGGCAAACCAGAACCGCGCTCGGCTATTACTGGGAGTATGGCAAGTCACCCAAGCTACCTAAGTATTTTCCTGGAATTTTTTTTATTGAAGCTGCCAACATATTACAAAAGAAAGCGCACGGGGAAGATCAAGAGTTGGCAGCCAATGAGTGGAAGCAGTCAGTATTCAAACTACTCGAATGCAAGCAGCAACGTCGCAGCGTGGGCACACCGAGACACGCTGCTTCGCAACACCCCTCAGACGAGGAGCCCACGGCCACTGTTCTATATGCCGACCGCATGATCGAGTTTCTAGAGCAGATCGGACCAAATCATATTGTCGTTCTCACGTCTGGCGATGGATTCCTTGAAACAATCGACAAGGACATCGCGGAGTCGGTTGCCAAGAACATCCGGCGCGGATTGAGCTATTGGTATGTGTTTCCATCCAAGGAGTACGGGCGGACAGGGTCTATCGAAGACGATCTTCATGAATCGGTGGTTCGCAGGCTTGACAGTGCGGCTGAACAAGATCGTGTGCGATTTCTTGAGGTCGATCGGAGCCTCCCGGCCGGTCTGGGGCGAAAGCAACGTTCCGTGCTGGTGCTTGAAGGCGAATCGAAGCAGGTCGTGACTGCGTTCCATTACTTACTCGCAGCCACCGAATATAGCGGCAAGCCTGATGGATACCTAGTTCGTTGTTGGCTGCCGATGCCTCGTGCCGACGGGCGAGACCTGTGGCAGACGATCTGTGATCACTCTAGACCGGTCTTCCCGCGGGTACGCAACGGATCCCAGGCTACCCCATTGCAACGAGCTTACATTTCACACTTCGAACGGAAGAACCTGCTCGACGCATACGACAAACTGAAAGATCCCTTCGTAGTTGAGGACATCGCGAGCACGCTTTCAAAATGGGCATCGCAAACGCGCGAACCCATCTCCATTTTGGATATTGGTGGCAGCGATGGGCGGGTATTGGCCAGCATCTTAGACCAATGCAGACAGCGCCATCCCGGATTCCTTGCGCGACCCACCATCATCGATGCCGCCAACATTCAAGAGCCACATCCATCGATCGCCGAGTATGTACCAGAGACCAAGTTCGATACTGCATTCGAGAACTTCAACAGGCCAAGTGAGAGCTACGACATCGTGCTCGCCGTGCATGCTTGGTATGTGATGGACCCGTGGCAGTTGTTCAGAGCATTACGGCTCGTGCGATCCGATGGCATGATGATCGTCCTGCAAGCGACGAAAGATTCGAACGGCCTCAGCGCATTGTCTCAACTCGTCGATGACCACGATGGAGCGCCCGTGGTGCCTCGTGCACGACCGTTTGGAGATGTCAACCTGACACCAGATCGCGTATACAGTGAAGATATTTGGGAGTTCTTCCAAGCCACACTCGGAGAGTCTCCTGGAGTTACGCGAGTTCGACGAGAGCAATCGCTCCCCTCCGACCTTTTTATCGACTCCGACGGCGCATTGACACCGACCGCGCATCAACTGCTTGCAGCATTCTGCAACGATCAGCAGATCGCGAGTGGAATATTGAAGCAGAAGGCGCCAGATGACCTTGTACCGAAAGCTGCGAGAACCCTTGCAGCTGTAGTTTGCCCAGAGAATCAGACGATCCCGGTCCACTACGACATGATCCAATTGTTCCCAGCGAAGATTCGTCCCTAGCCGATCTACGGCGGTTCAAAGTCAAGCTGAGGTTACTCGCAGTAGCCAGCACGGCCAACCGTCTAGCCATTGTTCACTAAAAGAGCTAGTTGACGTATACGTCAACTGACGGCTGATCCCGTTTGGAGATTCTAAAGGCCGGTTTTTGCAGCCTCAGCCAAGGTAATCTCGCGGCGGTTGGCGCCTTCTGCCCGACGAGAAGCGACGCGACCAGTCATCTGGAGGTTGTCTATCGCGTCTCGCACCTGTGAACGCGATTCTCCCGCAAGCTCTGCGAGAAACGGGATTCACTCTCGCCGGTGTTCGGGTCGTGACGGAGTGCCGCCAGGATGGACGCACACAGGTCGTCCTGAAAGTCCACGCGAGTGTGCAAGCGATCAGCACAGATCTTTGCCGCATCTCAGCGATCGGAGATTAGACCATTCGAGTTTCAACGCCGCTGGACTGACCGAATCAGTTTGACAGGGTCATCGAATTCCAGCACCTCACACCAGTCCAGGAACTCGATCGGGTCCATGCGGCGCTGGCCCGTCAGGGTCTTGTGGACCGTGGTCCGGGGCCGACCGAGCAGCTTCGCCAACGCCCGGACCGACAGGTCCAGTTCCTCCGCGCGCTCCGCCATCTTGCGGACAAGCGCCTGATAGGGGCCGCGCTGGAGCGGCTGTTTCCGGGAGAGGTTGTTTTTCTTGGACGAGCTTGCTGGCACGCCACAGGAAAGGCGGTATAGTTGAGTGTCCCCAAAAAAGGGACAGTCCCGGATGATGTACTCCCGGCGCTTACGAACACGGAGAAACGGAGATCACCACCCATGAAGTACCCCCTCTCTCTCGCGGGCATAGCCCTGATCACCTCAGCTGCCTCGGCCGATATCACAGGATTCGGTGGTCTCGATCCAGCACATTGGACGACCAACGTCGACGATGATGGCGTTCCGATCGGTGTCATCAATGACGATCTGATCCACTTCACCTCGGGAGCCCAGAACCGACGTAGCATGTGGCACAACACGCCGCAGGACATCACGGCCTTCGAGGTGTCGTTCACATACCTCGCCAGCACGATCTCGGCGAGCGGGCCCCGCCAAGGCGTGACGTTCACGATCCAGAATGCCGGCCTGGATGCGCTCGGCACAAGCCTCGGCTACGAAGGCATCACCCCCAGCCTGGCTGTGAGCATCGAGACGAGTACCGGGCCCGGCCTGACCTTCACGGGGGTGTATACCAACGGTGTCATCGGGAGTTCACTGCCGGTATCTCCGGTCAACGCCTTTGACTTCCAGGATATCGACGTGACGATCCAGTACGCCGACTCCAGAGTGACAGTCCACATGACCGACGGCGTGAACAGCTACGACTCACCAAGCTTCATCGTGGACGACCTCACCTCGATCCTTGGCGGTTCGGAGGGGTTTGTGGGATTCACCGGGAGTACCGCGAACGGATCGGACCAGTTCCTCTCGAACTTCCGGTTCACGACGGTCCCGGCTCCGGGTTCATTGCCCGTCCTCTCGTTGCTCGGGATCTCGGCCATGCGGCGACGCCGTGTGTGAGGTCCGATGATCCCACCCCTGCCAAGCCCAACGACCTCGCCGCTCGCTCGATATCCACATTCTGGCGTCGATCAGCAACAGGAAGAAGTATCTCGGTAAGGAGTTCTCGGTTTCGGGGGGGTGATTCAGCGCACGCCATGGGGGGCGATTCAGCGCACGGGGGAGGGCGATTCAGCGTGGATAAGTTACTGATTTCCCAGAGTTGTCCACAGGGGAGTCCGGTTTACTTGGTGGGTTCGATGAGGATGTGCGTTCGTCGCACGGGCGCCTGTGAAGGCTTGAGGAGCAGGCCCCCGATGACTTCCTGGAGCTTCGCGTCGGGGTAGACGTGGTGCGCCTGCTTCAGAGCGTGCCGGAACGCCTTCTTGAAGTCCTTGGACCGGGCGTAGTCCTGCCCGAACTGGTTCTTCAGATTCGCCCAGCTCACCTTCGTGCCCTGGTGGCTGTGAACCCGCGGAAGTCGATGGGCGAGCCACGTGTAGATGTCCAGGGCCAGCGCGGAGTGCTTGAGCGCCGCGAGCGCCCGGTAGTCGAGCGGCACGGCGTGCTGGGTAAGAGTGTCGAAGAAGTCCTCCGACAGCTCGAGCTCTCCCGGCCACAGCGAACGCTGTGACCCGTCATGGAGCCCGTTCCCCCCACAACCGATCCAGGCGTCGAACCGCTTGATCGGCTTGGCGTCGATCGTGGAGACACGATCGCCAAGGGTCATACCAAGCGTCATTCGGCAAGCCGCGAGCGCCTGCAACTGCTTCCGCAGGGCGGTGTACCCGCCCCTCGGCCCGCCCGTGCCGTGCAGCCCGAGCTGCAGCAGGAACTGCCGCATGCTCTCGCCGACGTCGATGACCCGGCTCCTTGTCCTGACGGCTTCGGTGCTCACATGCACCATGACGAGACGGGGAATCGCTCCATAGGGCAAGGGCTGGTCGATCCACGACAGGCCGTTCCATAGCCTCCCGGCCTCGACCAGCAGGCTCTTGTTGCCGTTGGTGCGTTCGAAGGATCGCTCGGGCGTGGCCTTCCTGGGCATGCCCACCTGGCACAGCACGGTGTGCGAGAAGTTCAACTGATCCGGCGGACGATCCATGATCTCGCCGCGCGCATCAATCAGCCTCCATTGCCGCGCGGTCAGAGGCGGCGACAGAGAGCCCTCCAGCGGGTGTCTCACAGGTACCTCTGCTTCTTCAGCCACGCCTTGACGGCTTCTTCGAGCATCTCCTGGAGCGTGTACGGCGTGATGCCGTCGAGCTGACGCTGCAACGATGCGCGCTTCAGGGCCCGCGCATAGTCGCCGCGAATCCGTGTGCTGACCTGCATGCGAACGCCCGCGTCTTCTGCGTTCGATGCGTCCTTTCGATACACAAAGTCCCGCTCCTCGGCGTTCGTCTGTGCGTCTCCCGATACGGGCTTGGGCTCGATGCCGTCGAGCAGTGAGCGTCGGTCGTTCATGCGGTTGTCTCCTTCTCGGTTGATGTGATGAGTGATCCGGGCAGGATCTCGGCGAAGAGCTGATCGAGCTCGTCCGCCGCGGCGTGGTTGCGGGTCTTCATATCCCACACCACCGATCCCTGCCCCGGCGCGTCGGCGTAGATTTGGCGCAGCGTAACGGGTGTCTCGGCGACGACAAGCGAGAGCGCCGCCGCCGCGTCCTTCATGTCCCTGGTCAGCCGGTAGTGCTTGCCGACCATGCTGAGCGCGATGATCGCGGGGGGCGTGCCGCCGCGGATGTCCTGGGCCTGGCGCACAAGGTCCGTGACCCTGGCAAGCGCCCGCACCTCCAGCATCGACGCCTTGCACGGCACGATCGCCGCGTCGGCGCGGAGCAAGAGCGCCCGGCTGGTCTCGGTGTTGCTCCCCGGCCCGTCGGCGATCACGAAGTCCACCTCGGCGCCGAGCGACGGCAACTCGTCGAGGATCTCGTCGGCGTCGCGCAGGGTGACGGTGCGGAGCGACGGCTCGACCTCCCCGATCCACTCGGACGAGCTCTGCTGCGTGTCGCAGTCGGCGAGGATGACCGAACACCCCCGGCGATGGAGCCAGGTGGCGAGATGGACCGCGAGGGTTGACTTGCCGACGCCGCCTTTGTTGTTTGCTATCGCAATGATCATGCGACATGACTGGCACACTTCACGCGATCATGCAAGCACGATGTGCTGCTTGCACGCTGATGCGCTGGCAGTGTTGCAACCTTGCAACACGGACCACGTGACCAACTGGCGTGCAGGCGGGCAAGCCTGACAGCCCCATAGATGGCAGGCAGGCTTGCACGTTGCGCATCATGCGGGTCTGCCGGCTGTCTGGCTCGCTGTCTTGGGGGCGGGCGGGCAAGATGGCTGGCATTCCGGCCAGTCTTTCACCGTGAAAGAACGTCCTAAGCACCGCTTAGGGGAGACGTCTGAACCAAATCATGCTCTGCCTGCCATCTCCCGCCCGCCATTCAATCAGCCTGCACAGACCACGCGACTGCGAGCAGATAGCCCGCTGGTCACGGTGTCAGATTGCGTCCTTTCGGTTGCGTTCCGAGCACGCTAAGGCGTCCTCGTAGAGCCGGTAGGCGAGTCGCCTGGTCGCCTCCGGATCGGGCCAGCACTGCTGGGCCTCGGCCTGCTCCACGAAGGCGCGCAGTGCGCATCGGTGGAACAGGTCGTTGTGGATCGCTTCATCGCTCACCGCCTGGCTCCGTACAACTCGCGTCGGACGACTTCGAGCATCTCCAGCCGCACACCTTCGGCGGGGATGCGGAGCGGGCGATCGTCGGCCCGCATCTCCGACGCGATGAGCATGTGGTCTCTGAGGTCGCGCGAGACGAGCACGCACCGTTCCTCGGTGCAGAAGATCTGCCACGGGAATCGCTCGGCCTCGTGGTTGTAGATCACGTCGGTCACGCCGAGCTCCTCGGCGACGGCTGCCCGGTAGCCCGCCTCATAGGCGTCGTTCAGCGCCTGAGCGATACCGACAACCGACACATCGTGGAAGTCGAGCGAGTCGCTGCCTCGCACATCCAGAGTCTCGATGCCCAGACGGTCGCGAGCGATACCAGCGAGGATGTGGGTGATGGGCCTTCCGGTCATGCTCATGGTCTCGCCTCCTTTCTCCTGGGGGTGCGTGGTTGCTCGAAGACCACGCACACGTCGTGCAGGCCGGGTATGAACGAGGATCGGTACACTTTTCGGCCGCTCGACGCGCCGTGGCTGAATCGAACAATGTCGGTGCAACACTGCACGAGTCCGGCGTCGAATGCAAGACGTTTCGTGTGGTAGACAAGGGGCACGAAGCCCGCGTCTCGGTCCTGGTAGTCGCCCATCAGGATGGCGATCCTGCCGCTAGGCCGGAGCACACTGGCCGCAGCCTCGATGAACATCGCGTACCGCTCCAGGAATGCGCCGAGCGTCGGCGCTCTGGACAGATCTCGCCCATCGGCGGCGTAGAGCTTCTGCCGCCAGTACGGCGGGTGCGCCCAGACGAAGTCAGCCAGGCCACCACCGGCGAGCTGCTGCATCGACTCGGCGCTCGTGGCGTCGAACCCCACGTGGATGTCGCCGCTGCGGCAGCCCACGCCCAGCTCACGGCACACGTCGGCGCACGTTCCGCTGCCGGTCATCGGATCGAGCACAAGCCTCGGCTTGAAGTAGAGCAGCAGGTCACGGATGAGGGTGCCGCCGCAGTTGCCGGGGTAGCTCCGCTTCCCATATGCGCCCGCATCAGCGTGGTGATACAGACTCGTCAGCCGTGGCACAGGGCTGGTGTTCACCGGCGCTCTCGGAAGCAGCGCATACCGAACCTGTTTGCGTGGGGCATGCGGGGACGGCTTGCGCCTGCGTGCGAGGAATGGGTTGATCGAGAATGAAGTCATGTGAAGTCCTTTCTGTAGGAATGGCGGGCCACATCGGCCCGCCAGTTGAAGTGATCCCCTTATGCGGACTGCTCCTTGCGGTCCTCGTAGACGCGGAGCGAGATCCGTCCATCGAGCGGCACGGCCTCGACCTGGATGTTGAAACCCTTGCCGCCCTTGTGCGGCCACGCGGACCCGATGCGGGTCCAGACGCCCTTCTGGTTCTCGCGGTCGCGGACCTGGTAGGCGATGTGGCTTGGGACATTGCTGTTGTTGTTCGTGTCGGTCATGTTCAGTCTCCTCGGTTGGTGTTGCGGGACACGCCCACCGCGTCCCGATGGCACACCCCCCAGAAGCCGCGGACAGAGGGGGCGCAGCGCACCGTCAAGCGAAAGGCCGAAGGCTTCCGCCCTCTTCCTTACAGGGGGCGGAATGCGGCCTTGGCAGCTTGACTGCCCCGACGCGGCTTCACATTGCCATCGGAGGGACGCGAGGCGGTGTCACACGCCAAGCGAGACGCCAGACCGACGACAACTTGTGGCACGCACAACGCAACCGCCACGGGCATCCGGCGTAGCCATGCAATCGGAGCGCGTTCGTTCTTCCGCGAGGGTGTGCGCGTTTACCGGATGGCAAGGTTTCTCTGGCAGGATGGACCGATGCTGCGGATGACACAGAACAACAGCGCCGGCAGGGCCAAGAGCTACTACAGCACGGCGGACTACTACACCGAGGGCCAGGAACTCGTCGGCTTCTGGCGCGGCAAGGGCGCCGCCATGCTCGGACTCTCGGGCACCGTCGATCGGTCCGACTGGGATCGGCTCTGCGACAATCTCCGACCGGACACCGGCGAGCCGCTGACCGTGCGGCGCAAGGCCGAACGCCGGATCGGCTACGACCTCAACTTCCATGCCCCCAAGAGCGTCTCGCTGCTCTACGGGCTGACGCGCGACGAGCGATTGCTCGACGCCTTCCGCGACTCCGTGCGGGCGACGATGGACGACATCGAGGCGGAGGCCAAGGCCCGCGTGCGCTCGAAGGGCCGCAACGAGGACCGTGTTACCGGCAACCTGGCCTGGGGTGAGTTCACGCACTTCACCGCACGCCCTGTCGATGGCCTGCCGGACCCGCACCTGCACGCGCACTGCTTCGTCTTCAACGCGACCCACGACGGCGAGGAATCACGCTGGAAGGCTGCGCAGCTCGGCGATATCAAGCGGGACGCCCCGTACTTTGAGGCCGTGTTCCACGCCCGCCTGGCCCGCCGGCTCGAGGAACTCGGGCTGGCGACGCAGCGAACCGCCAGGGGCTGGGAACTCGCCGGGCTCGATCCGCAGACGATGGAGAAGTACTCACGCCGGACCTCGCTCATCGAGCAAGCGGCTCGTGACAAGGGCATCACGGACCCGGATTTCAAGGCCGAACTCGGGGCCCGCACCCGGTCGTCCAAGGCCGCCGAACTCACGATGCCTGA
>JANQFY010000098.1 GCA_028277585.1 Sedimentisphaerales bacterium | reverse complement strand
CGTCCAGCGATACTCGAGGGCGCCTATGCGGTTCCCATTGGTGGAATGCCGCTCGCCCGCGTTCACGTTCGCGATATCGCGGACGCGGCGGCGAAGTCCCTGCTGGAGCGCTTGGCGGTTGACCAGTGCGTGCTGCTCTCGAGCGGCGATCAGCCCAATGGCGATGAGACCGCTGCTCTCTGGTCCACCGCCCTTGGACGTCCGGTCATCTTTCCTGACCAATCGCCCCAGGAGTGGGCCGAGAGCGCCAAAGCCTATTTGCCCGAATGGATGCTATTCGATCTGACGCTGATGCACCGGCATCTTCGAGAGTTCGGCCATCCCGTCAACGACGAAGATCTCAGGCAGCAGGAAACACTGTTGCCCAACGGACCGCGTTCTTATCGCAGCTTCATCGAGGAGACGGCGAACGACTGGCGCACGCAAGGGGGCTGAGCGGCACGACTGACTGTGGGACTGGACGGTGTTCGCGCAGCAGCGCTCCATTCCGAGTCTTGTGCCACTCCGCTGAAGTGAATGTTGCTGCAAGCGCCGCGGGCAGTGTCGGATCCTCGTATCTGGGTCTCCCTCGGCTTCGGACTTCTCTTCCGCGGCACGATGGCCCACCCCGTTCGCGCTTCCAGTGCCTCCAGCCAGGTCGCGTCTCCGATCGGTCAGCCAACGGTCTCGGACCGTCTCAGGCTCGCATAGGCCGCGTCTTCATCCGTCGTCTCGCCGAGAAACCCTTCGGAGTATTCCACCCGCTCCGGCAGCGGGGAGGCGGTGACAATTGTGTCGTCGATGCCTGAGAGATGCGCCCGGACGCTGGACCAGGTCCAGTCCTTCGCCCGTCTCACTGGACGCGCTCCCACCGGTTTGAGAGACACAAAGCGCACCGCCGTCAACAGATGCGCCTCGTCCATGGCGACGGAGCCATAGCGGCCCTGCCACACGTGGCCCGTTGTCCGGGCGCAGGCATTCACGAACCCCGCGTCGCGGCGATGGAGATCGGCAAGGGTCCGCCGCAGCCCGTCCTCGTCGGACGGCACCAGGATGATGTGGACATTGTTCGGTATCAGGCCGTAGGCCCACACCTCGGCCCCGGGCTTGGCGCTGCTCTCGGCCAGCAGGTCGAGGTAGAGAGCGTCGTCGCCCTCTTGGAAGACCGTCTGCCCGCGACGGTTCCCACGCTGCGTCAAGAAATGCGGCAGACCGGGGATGACAATGCGTGCCAGCCGAGCCATGGCTGCCACGCTGACACAATTGGGGATTTGTTAGACTGTAACCAAAATTCACTTCAATTGGCAGTTTCTGTCACATCGGTATTTGATCAGCATGAAAAGATAGGTTCTCTCAGGACAGAATCGACTATTCTGACAGCAGGGAAAATAATCCGAGGTGATAAGGTGGCCGTGAAAATGCTGATAGCATCAACCGTCCTTTTCGGTCTATTGGCAGTTGGCCCTTCTCATGCCGACGACGACAATTCCGGCGACACGCTCGTATCGAGATGCAGTGGCGTGTTCAATCGGTGCGGGTACAACCATCGCGAGACGAAGACTGAGGTCATACCGCCAAGGTACGAACGCGCAATGCGATTCTCGGAGGGTTTGGCCGCTGTTCGAGTTCACGGTCGCTTTGGATACATTGACCTTAGCGGCAAGACGATCATCGCACCGCGTTTCGATCTGGCGGGGCCCTTCTACCAGGGTCTCGCCGAGGTCATAATCGACGGTGCCGCGGGGGTGATCGACAGGTCCGGCAAGCTCGTCATTCAGCCCAAGTTCGCACGGGCAATTCCCTTCACGTCTGATGTGGTCATTGTCTCGGAAGGTGGCTGGCGGAGGGTTCGAAGGTCCGGACACGAACGACTCGAAGGACTGAGCTCCGCAATATCGCTCCTCGGCAACAAACCTCTTGGCCTCTATCACATCGATGACGGCTGGATCGGACGTCCTCGCTTTGGATTCAGCCTGTTCGAGACAGAGGGGCGTGGCTTGATTTGGGCGACGGAGGAACGCTCCTTGCGCGGTCCTTGGGGACTCCTGCGCGCTGACGGTACCTGGCAGGTAGAGCCAGTCTTCTCTCATGTACAGCCGTTGATGGAAGGCCGAGCTGTCATCAGAAAATCATCCGAGAATGGCCCGGGGTTGCAGCCATCAGGTGCAGTTGATCGCGAAGGCAACCTTGTGGTGCCAGTCGAGTTCGAATGGCTTGGATACTGGTCGGGTGGGTTTGCGCTGGCAAGGAAGGGCGGAAAGGAGGGGTTGGTCACAAAAGACGGGCGATTGGTGGGCAATCGCTATTTCGAAAAGGTCGAGAGAGACTATTTCCGAGGCGTTGGCCCACGTATTTTTGACGGCTTGAAATGGATGAGTGTCGCACCAGATGGGGCACTGGTTCCCGATGCGCTCAATGACGCCATCTACGTCGCCTGCTCGTCGGGCTTGAAACTGCTTCACAAGTCATCCGGCGGTCTTGAGGTTATCAGACCTGACGGCACGCCAGCCGCTGACTACTCCATTGACCGGCGACACTATTCACAGCGCGACTGCGACCGCCCATTGAGCGTTCGCGTCGACGGCAAGTGGGGGTTCGTGACGCAGGATGGTCGGATGATTACGGACCCACCCTCGTTCGATGGTCAGTTCGGCTTTCGGGCCGGATTCGCGCCAGTGCAGATCGCCGGGCTCTGGGGCGTAATCAATCTTCGGGGCGAGACGACTGTCGAGCCGCAATACGAAGGAATGAGGCTTGGTCGGGACGGGTTCGTTGTCACCCACCAAAATCGGGTCTTCTGGATAACCCCGCACGGACAAGAGATTCCTGAGCCCGTTCTGGATGATACAGAAGCGCGGAAATCCGTGTTGGCCTGTGACGGCGGCTCAAGGAGGTTCGACCAAAACGGATTGTGGGGGATCACAGGACCGGGCGGCGAGATCATCATTGAACCGCAATATCGAGCAATCAGTTGTTTCAGGCATGGTGTGGCGTGGGTCCCCGACGATGATGCCAAGGCCTGGTGTCCGCTCGGGCCAAACGGCAAGCGGCGAGAAAGACCTCGTTGTCAGACGAGATTCTACGAAATCGCGTGGAGCCACCACTATCCAGAACGGCTTTCGCACGACCCGTATGAAAGCAGCGTTCTCTGGAACAGAGCGTTGTTGGAGTACGGCGTAGGCCGGACTGCTGAGCCGCCGTTCATGATCGGCGATCGCGTGCAAGGGCGCGGGCGGCACCCGGCAGTGCGATTGCGATAGCCGCGTGCTCCCTTCCGGAGGTCAAGGAAGCTGCCTTAGGGTTCAGAGCGTCTACGAGAGCAATCCCGGGCAACTCGCAGGGAGTCAAGATATGCGTTCATCCCGGTCGCCGCTTTCCGGCGAACATTCCCCAGTCTGATAGGGTAGGCTGGGTCCGAGCCAACTGCGGCTCATAGAGCGCCGAAACGAGGTGGTCGCTTTTCCAGGAAGGCCTGAATGCCTTCCTGCGCCTCGACGTCGCCTCGGGCATTGTTAATGGCCGTGCCCTCTCGTGCCAGGCAGGTGGACAGCGTGCCTTCGTGGGCGCCCGACATCAGCGATTTGATGCGTGCGATTGCGCGGCCGGGGCCTGCGCCCCACGGCGCCGTCGACCTCCAGGCCG
>JANQFY010000075.1 GCA_028277585.1 Sedimentisphaerales bacterium | reverse complement strand
ATCGCCTGGACCGACGGCGGATCGGCCCCCTTCGACCATGTGTGGATGCCGGATATCACCTTCGAAGGGCTCTCCGGAACCGCCGTCGGTCCAGGCGATCCACGCACTGAATTTGGCAAACGTGGCGTCACTCGGGACGGTGAAGACGAATTTCTTGCCCGCAGGCGCGGCGAAACGCACGCTGACGGTCGGGTCCGCCGTGCTCAGATCAGCGGTGAACGGAACCGTCGTCGCTGAGCCGGTTCCACCGAGGATGTTGAAGTAGTCCTTGCTGGCATAGTAGCCTTTTCCCTCATGCACGTAACTATGGTCCAGCGAGGTCACGACGACAGGGGGAAAGGCGGTCGGCGCCGCCGGCGAGTCCGCAGAGACAACCGCCAGCACTACGAGAGCGGCCAACACGTTGAAGTAGCTTTTCATCTCGATCTCTCCTCTTCCGGGTACTTTCGATCACGCTCTTGGGTCCGAGAGCGCGCTCCATCAGGTCTGACTCAGCACTGCATCGTTCAGCGCGAGACAAAGGCGCAAAGGCACCCGAAAGACCTACCAGAGAAGACGCGCTCCCTCCACACTGTGACACTCCATTGGCGGAAATTATATCGAATCGGCGGGCTTGTGTCAAACAAAACACATATCCACTGTCGGTCTTTCGGGCCAGCGAACACCGTAGCACGGGACAATCAAGATACAAGGATGGGCTTGAACCCATGCGGATTAGAGCGACGGAAGGGCGATCGGCCTGGGCTCACTGGAAGTGAGCGTCACGTGTTCCCATTTTCTGGTATCAGGCAACCGGTGTCGCTGCGGCCAGGCGTGAAATTCGGCATTGACCCTGGGATCGGAAGGGCGCCCGTCCAGAAGTGAACCGCACTGGCGCCTCTAATCTCCTGGTTGGCAGGTCGGGTGATCCGCGGAAGCGGCTATTGCTCGGAGTGGGGCGGCCGGGTATAACGAATGAGAGGTTGTGAACTCGTGTGGGCTTATTGGGACGATAATGCCAATGGATCGGAAACGAGAATGTCGGACCGGGGCATCCGAACGATGCGATGAGGCACTCCCCACCATAACTCGGCGTGGGTTTCTTCGGACGGCGGCAGCCGGCATGGCAAGCGCTGTCGTGTTTCCCAGCATTGTCCCGGCCGCGGCGCTCGGTCGCGATCGAACCGTCGCGCCAAGCAATCGCGTCACGTTGGGCCTGATCGGGACAGGCAACATCAACGGCCATCACCGCGAGACCTTCCTGGCTGAGAAGGACACGCGTATCGTGGCCGTTTGCGATCCGGTGGTCACTCGCCGTCGCGCCTTTCGCGACCGCATCAACCAGGCTCATGGGGGCGACGTGTGCGTCGACTACCGTGACTTCCGCGACCTGCTGGCGCGTCAGGACATCGACGCGGTCTGCATCGGCACGCCGGACCACTGGCATGCGATTCTCGCGGTCACGGCGATGCGGGCCGGCAAAGATGTCTATGTGGAAAAGCCCCTCACGTACACCGTGGCCGAGGGCCGACGCGTGGTCGAGACCGCCGCGAGGTACGACCGGATCCTTCAGACCGGTCTGCAGCGACGCTCCCATGGGGCGTACCGCTATGCCTCTGAGTTGGTTCGCAACGGTCGGATCGGGCGGTTGACGCGCGTCGAAGTCGGGATCATCGGGATCAACCGAGGCGTGCAGGCCGGGCGGAACTTCCCCGCGACCGCTGTGCCGGAGGGCTTCGACTACGATTTGTGGTTGGGCCCGGCTCCGGTGACGCCATTCTCGCCGCAGCGGGTGGCCCGGGGCAACGAGGTGTGCTATTGGTACTACATCTCCGACTACACCACCGGCTTCATCAGCGGCAACGGCGTACACTTCGTCGACATCGCCCAGTGGGGAATCGGTGACGACGTCAAACCGGTCGAGGTGCATACCCATTCGGCGGACATCCCCGCCGACGGTCTGGTGGATGACGCCATCGCCTGGCGGTCCGAGGTCCTCTACGAGAACGGGGTGCGGATGAGCTACAGCAGTGAAGGCAACCCTCATCCCGACGGCATCCGATTCGTGGGGACGGACGGCTGGATTCACATCACTGGCGGCGGCGCGCTGATCGCCAGTTCCACGGACATACTGAAGTCCGTGATCGGCCCCGATGAGATTCATTTGTACAGAAGTCCAGGGCACCATCGCAACTTCCTGGATTCGATCAAGGCGCGCCGGCGGGCGGCGGCTGGTGCCGACGTGGGGCATCATGCGACGACCACCTGCAATCTGGTGGAGATCTCCGCACGACTGGGCCGGGCCGTGGAGTGGGACCCGAGGACCGAGCGGTTTGCTAGCGACCCAGAGGGCGACCGATGGCTGTCGCGGGCCAGCCGCGCGCCCTGGCGAATGTGAGAAAGTCCGTCTATGGGAATCCTATAAATGCAATACACACCTGGAAGCCAGAGTCGCCAAGCGAGCGTACTTGTAGGAATGATTGCCTGCCTGTGCCTGTCGATTGTCATTCGAAGTGACGCGGCCGAGACAACTGCTCCCCCGCACAAAGGCGATTGGGTCCCGATATATCTGGCGCCTGAAGAGCCCATAGCCTCGGTTGGTGGAACAGAGACCCAAGCCCGACCTGTGTGGCGCGACCCAATTATCAAGAAGGGCAAACTGAACAACCCGCTCGTGGAAGTGACGCCTTTCGTCTTCCGTGGGCAGTTCTATTTGCTGGAGAACTGGCAGAAGCACTGGGAGCTGGACGAATCGAAAGACGGCGCGCGCTTCGAGAAAGACGAGATACGCATCCGCCGCATGGATGCATCTCATCTGGGCGATCTGGAACGGGGAGAGATGGTGTCGGTTCCACTGATCGGTCACGGCTTGGGGATGGCCCTGGTCTGGCAGGACGAGGTCTATGTCTTCGCCGGCAACTGGGGCAAGAAGCAGAAGTGGCGCATCAAAGAAATCTCCATGATCCACTCGGCCGACCTGAAGACATGGTCCGACCCGGTCACCATCCTCCGGGCCAACGAAAACGAACACTTCTTCAATGTCTCTGTGTGCCGTGCGGATGACCGTTTTGTCATGTTGGTTGAAAGCAACGACCCAGCCTGGCCCGCCTTTACATTCAAGTACTTCGAATCCGACAACCTCACTGATTGGCGACAGATTCCCGACGCGATTTACGGCAAAGAGAAATACGTCGGCGGGCCCGCGCTCTACTACTACGGAGATACGTTCTACACGCTCTACCTGCAGTCACTCGGCCGGGGATACTACGAAACACGCGTCACGCGTTCGCGCGATCTTGTCCACTGGCAAGATGCGCCCACGGAGCGCCCCTTTGTGACCTTCAATCCCGAGAACAAAGTCCATGCGCTGCGCCCGGCCGACATCCGAGAGAAGAACGCCTCCGATGCGGAACTCTGCGCGTATCAGGGCAAGACGGTGATCTACTACACCGGTGGCGATCAACATGTTGCAGGTGACTTGCAGTGGGCTCTCTATGACGGGGAACCCCAGGCGTTGCTGGAGCACTTCTTCGAGGAGCCGTCACTCTATACGCCCAATGCCGCGCAGTTGAACTATCAGCACAATCAACTGGGCGCTTTCGTGCACTTCGGTTTGGCGTCATTCACGGGGGGCAATTTCATGCAGGCACCCGATCCCTCCGTGTTTGCGCCGGATGAGTTGGACGCCAAACAGTGGGTGCTGGCGGCTAAGTCATTCGGCGCAAAACACATCGTGTTGACAGCGAAGCATCACAGTGGCTTCTGCCTCTGGCCCACCAAGACGACCGACTACTCCGTCAAGAGTGCGCCTTGGAGAGACGGCAAAGGCGACGTGGTGCGCGAACTGGCCGACGCGGCGCAGAAGCATGGCATCCAGTTGGGGCTCTATCTATCGGGCGGCGACAAACACTTCGCCTGCACCAGCACGCCCGACCCCATGGGCAAACGAAGACTGGTGGGCGACCGCAACGCCTATTTCCCCGTGTTCATGGAACAGCTCCGCGAACTCCTGACCGGCTACGGTGAACTGGCAACCGTCTGGTTCGACGGCGCTTACGATCCCTTCGGGTGGGATGTCAAGAGCCAGGAGGGCGACCCTTTGGGGACGGCCTATGGCGACGCCATCTGCTTCATGGTGCGCGATCTTCAGCCCCGGGCCGCCGTGTTCGGCGGCACGAGGACGGACATGCGGTGGTCCGGCAGCGAGCAGGGCTGGGCGCCCTATCCGATCTGGAATGTGATCAAGCGAGGAGAAGGGCCCGCGCTCTGGGCGCCGCCCTATATCCAGGGCTGGGTGGGCGCTGAAGCGAATGTCCACACGCGCAGCAACTGGTTCTGGACCCCAGACTCGGACGGTTCCCTCAAGACGGTCGAGCAACTGATGAAGATCTACTACGGTTCCATCGGGCGCGGCGCGAACCTCCTGGTGAACATGACGCCCGACAACCGAGGCCTGATTCCCGACCTCGAAGTCGCTCGGCTGAAGGCCTTCGGCAAGAAGCTCGAAGCGTGCTATTCGCAGCCGCTCGCGGCGACGAAGAGCAAGAACCGTTGGAGGGAAGGGGACACCCTCGAATTGAGTCTGGGCCAGAAGCAGCGCGTCAATCACGTCGTCGTCGAAGAGGACATTCGGCTCGGGCAGCGAGTTGGCGCCTACGAAATCGAGGCGCTGGTCGATGGAAGATGGAAGTCCCTTGGGCAGGGGCAGTCCATCGGGCGCAAGCGTATCCAACAATTCGACGCCATTGAGGCAACCAAGATCCGTCTTCGGGTAACGCGAACAGCGCCCTTGCCAAAGATCAAGAATTTGGCGACCTATTGGATCGAAGACGCTCGTTGAGGAAGCCTCATGTCGGCGCCAGGCTCGCCATGCCCCGGCGTTCGCCCCCATGTACTGAAGAGAGCAGGGGGGGGGCGTGACCCTATAGCAAGGTCCAGGATTCCCGATGAGGCGAATCCTGGACCTCCTACGTGAAGTGGTTGGGCTATTTTCGGGCGGATTCGGTCTTGGCGACGCTGGGGCGTTTCGCTTTCTTGGCCTTCGCCTTGGCGGCTTTGGCTCCCTTGGCCGGGGGAGACTTCTTCATCTTCTTGGCATTGTGCTGTGCCGGCTTCAGCGTCTTGAGCCTAGCCATCTGCGGCTTGGTCAGTACCGCGCTGACCTTGGCCTGCATTTCCTTCATGATCGCCGTCAGTTGCGCCTGTTGGTCTTTGGTCAGTTCCAGTTCCTTCGCCCGGCTCAGCAGCATCCCGGGATTGCACAGCGCTTTCTTTGCGTGAAAGGTCTTCTTCGCCTTCGTTCCCTTAGACGGCTTGACCTTCTTCTCTCCCGCTGTCGCCGTGACATTGGCCAGGGTCAGGAGACCGACGAGCATCGCAACCGCCATCACTGCATTTCTTCGTTTCATGGGACATTCCTTTCCAATTAGAGTAGTAATAGTACACGCTCGGAGAGCACCGTTTCTTGATGTCGAGTCGACTCCGACAACGTTGTCCAATCCCTTCGATTGGTCCTCCGTCGACTGCTCAGAGCCTGGATGTGACGCTTTGTTTCGTCTCTCCGATGAGGAATTGAGAAAAAAATCAAAATGTGTGAAACGAACTACGGCGGTCAGGCTTTGGTATTCTGGAATCGGTTCGTATGCGGAAGAAAACGATAGATCTGATCCTGCTGCAAAAGGCCCAAGGGGGCCACAAGGAGAGCCTGTGTGTACTGGCGACCCAGGCCCGGCGGGAGATGTACGTCTATCTGCTACGGCTGACCCTTGATGATCACATCTCAGAAGATCTCTGTCAGGAAACGATTGTCCAGATGCTCAAGTCGCTTCCCAAGCTTCGGATCCCCACGGTCAAGGCCTTCTGGGCCTGGATGTACAAGACGGCCTTCAGCACGGTGAGTCGCCAGTTCAGGGACCAGGGCGGCAACCGCGTGCGCAACCGCACGACATCGGACGACCGGCTCCTGCACCAGATCCAGGCGTCGGAGCCGAGCGGGTCACAGGTCCTCATGCACAAGGAACTCACCGCGGCCGTGTGGGAGGCGATGGATTCGGTCAAACTCCGATACCGCCACATCCTGACACTCCGCTGCTTCCAGGACCTGTCCTATGCGGAGATCGCCTCGATCACCGGCGGCACGGAACTGCAGGCCCGCTTGCAGTTCTTCCGGGCCAAACAGTCCCTGCGTCGACAACTGGCCTCCCGGGGATTCCGGAGCAAGTCCCAACTCTTGCCCGCGCTGACGCTCTTCGGGGCCCTGACGGCGGGGCTGTCCAAGACCGCCTCGGCCGGCACGATGGTCAAGGTGACATCGCTGCAGGTCTCGGCCGGTGCGACGGCTCTGGGGATCGCCACCAGTAAGGTTGGCGTCGCCACCGTCGTCATCGCTTCGGTTCTGCTGGTGGGCGGCGCGACCAGCATCAGCGCCTTCATGTCCCATCCGAATGCGCCCCACGCCGTGCCGCAGAAGATCAAGAACCTCGACACGACCCTGCTCGATCGGCTGCAAAGCTCAGACTTCCAGCGACCTTCAAGTCTGGGCAAGACCAAGAAATCGGTTCGCCCTGGTTTGTTTTGGACGGACCACGCTCGGAAGGGCAAGCCGCAGCCGAATGCGGATGTCCGGGAGTTGCTTGTCACCCGAGAAGAGCAGGATCTTCGTGCCGTCCTCCTGCCCCAGGACCGCCGGATCGATTTCTGGTTCCCCAGCCCGATCATCGACCGGCCGGGGGCTGACATCGTTCTTGCCGGCTGGTCGGCCCCGCCCCCCGTTCTCGAAGTCCATGGTCCCGAGAAGCAAGTGTTCCGCATCGCCAAGCCCACCGTTCTGCACGATAGCTGGAACCGCCGTCTGTTCGGCTACGACCTTTCGCAACTGCCCACCCCATTAACCACCAGGCGCCTGCGCGTCATCGGCGCCGCCGGCCAGAGACCCCAGCAGGGTTTCGAACTCCACGAGATCCGCGCCCGCATCGAGTGAACGCCGGCTTTTCATCCCGGTTGAGTCCACAAATAAAGGAAGAGCTACTCTTTGCGCAGGATCTTCTCCATCGCCTTGCCCTTTGCCAGCTCGTCTATTAGTTTGTCCAGGCAACGGAGCTTCCGCATAACCGGCTCTTCAACCTCCTCGACCCGCACGCCGCAGACAACTCCCTTTATGAGAGAGGAAGCCGGATTAAGCTCCGGGCAGTTTGTGACGAAGTTCTCAACGTCCACCTCATTTGCAAGCGACTCCTCCAAAGCCTCACCGCCGTAGCCGAAAAGCCAGCGGATAATCTCATCCACTTCCGCCTTGGTCCGCCCCTTCTTCTCCGCTTTGGCGATGTAGAGGGGATATACCCTGGAGAAACTCATTTTATAGATACTGTGTCTTGCCATGCCCGGCTCTCCTTGCCTTCATTATAAGGGGAGTCTACCTATTGCGACTTGGTGACGATTCGAATGGCCTTGATTGCCATTGGATCGTTCTTGATAGATCCCCAATGCCGCACCTGTACATAACGTAAGCGTGGGATGACCAGAAAACGATGTAAGGCATCTTCCCATTCGGACTGCTCTTGGACATTGAACAGAAGCCATTCAACGGCGCCCCAAAAAGGCGCATCACTTCGTGCCAGGGCCTCCATGGCTGTCACGTCCGCCATCGGGTCCTTGGCATGCGTGTAGAAGCTCCACCCTGGACACGCATAGGGATTGAGGGCCGTGAAGTAAACGGACTCTCCTTCCTTCCACCCACCGGCATGTGCAAACAGACGATCACGGGGCACACCAAGATCTGAAGCAATCTTGCACAGGCCGGACAGATATCTGGACACGACCGCTGTCACATGCGCCTCTTTCAGCTCACCTTGATTGGCAAGGCCCAGGGTGCTTACCGCGGCATAACCCATGGCCTGAACGCCTCTCCCCGGCAGGACCTCATGGTTCAGGCCATACGTGGGATCATCTTCTTCCGGCTTATTCAGTAGTGCATTCCCATTGGGATAGTGCCAGTTGTTCGCACCTATGGAACACTCGACACCCATCTGTACAGACACCAACAGGTGCTTCTTCTCAGCCGGCAGCGCCTGCCACCAGTCCACAATGATCGGGACAAGTCTTCTCACCTCCGTGTGACATGCTCCCAAGTAGGCCGGACTCATCAGGTTCGGCATGGGATCGACCCGGAACTGCCGTCCCCAGTTCCTCCAGCCAATCTTGACGGCCGATTCCGCCGTCCAATCAGTCCACTCCACATTCTGCCGGTTGTTGGGGTCATAGCCGGGCTTGGTCGGGTCCCACCAGTTCCAGAGATCAGGTCTTGCCTGCCACCAATTGATCCCATCTATCTCTATGACGACTGGCAAATCACACTGCTCGGCTGTGCCCAGGAAGCGTTTGAGTTTTCTAACCGTTTCATTGGGCTCAGTCTCCAGATAAGAGATGATGGTGCCCACCCCCACAGCGATGTCCTCGTCTGAGTCCTTGAAAGTGGATGCCACCTTCCTGATGGCATCGTCATCCTCCGTGGGCATGGACATAATAATGAACTGCGTGGGTCGACTTCTCTGCCCGGACCCCGCAGCATCCTCCGCACAAACATCGCCCGCCCATGCGCACACAGCCAAAGTGAAAATCAGTGCCCGCATGCTCAAAGGGCTTGTCTCACCGATACGATTAGCAAACACACGTACCTCCACTGATTGGAAATGTGATTCCTGCAGCCACGCAGCGATTGTATCACCTGGGTGGACAGCAATTCAAGGGAGGGGGGTAATAGGGACAACTACCTGGCAAAATGGTGCGACCGTCTGTAAGATGAGCTTGGGCCGATGCGGCACGGACGCAACGAGGAAACTGATCAGAAAGGACGCACGCTATGAAACACGCCACGCGAATAAGTCTATTCCTTCTTCTGGGCATCACCCTGACATCGGGTTGCTCTTCCCAGCCTTTGGCGACCCGTCAGGAAGAACCCATCATTGAAGTTCGTGTCTACAAAGTGGCTGACGGAAAGATGGATGCATGGGAACGGTTCTTTCATGACAGATTGGTCGCGCCCCAGGAAGAAGCCGGGATGAAGGTTCTTACGGCCTATCGAACGTTGGGTGACGAGGACTTGTTTGTATGGAGCCGTCAGTTCTCCAGCCAGGCCAACATGCCGAAAGAACAGGCTGCCTTTTATCAAAGCGACCTGTGGAAAAAGACACTGCTCCCGGAGTTGAAAGAGAAAGGGTTCATCGAAAAGGTCCAGATCGTCTACACGGTCAGGCCAAGCAAAGCAAGCAAATAGGGCGCATGAACGTGCCAAGTTTGTAGCGACTGTCTTGGCAATCAAGTGTTTTTTGGTTTCCAGGTTTCATTTTTCTTGAGCATGATGTTCAAGGTCGTCAGGAGCTTTCTCATGGCGGCG
>JANQFY010000069.1 GCA_028277585.1 Sedimentisphaerales bacterium | reverse complement strand
GCCTGGGCGTAGAGCCGGACGTCATCGACGTACAGGACACCCGAGCCACCGCCTTCGATACCGATCACCAGCGACGTGACGTTGGTAACATTGCCCACGCCGGCCAGGTCGATGTTCCACGCCTGCCAGACGGCCTTCGTCAGGTCAGAGGCGTCGCCGTCATAGACCACTTTCGTGCCATTGATCTTGACGTACAGTTGCCCGGTGTTGCCCTCGGCACCCGCAAAGGCGATCGACAGGGTCTTGACACCGCTGGTGGTCCAGTTCGCGGACAGCGTCAGTTCGGCTTCCGAAACCGCGGCGCCGCCTTCGCCATAGAACATCGGCATGGCCTGCATGCCATTTCGGACGATGTTCGTCTCGGCGAACGGCGACTCGAGATGACCGACTGTCGAACCGTTGGAGGAAACGCCGTAACCGTCAACCCATGTCTGATAAATGCGGTTCTCGTCATCGTCATAACTCTCGAAGTCCTCGACGACGATGAAGTCTTCGGTCACGAAGCTCCAGATACTGCCCGGCCAGGACTCGGTATCCTGGATCTCGTCGACCTTCCAGTAGTAGGTGGTCCCCAGATCCAACGGTCCGGGCAGATAACCGGCGGAAGCAACCGACTGAGCCAAAGAAAGGGCATCCGCATCGGTGCCCAGATACACGTCGTGCGAGGCAGCGTCACGCCCGGGTCTCCAGGTCAGCGCCGTCGCCACGCTCACACCCGCGGCTTCATCGGCCGGCTGCGGATCGCGAGCGTGGGCGGGAATGAACATGAAGCGAACTTCACTAAGACCAAACTGCCCCATCGGGCCCCAACCAGTGTTGGCGGTCAGGCGGACGTACTTGGCGGCAGCACCGGCGAAGTCCACGACCGTGTTGGCGGTGTAATCGGGCTTGGCGGTTGCCTGAGCCAGCTCGATCTCGCCCAATGCAGTCCACTCGACGCCGTCGGTGGAATACTCAATCAACGTCCCCTTCATGCCGAAGCCAAGCAGCAGCTCAAACTGGACGTTGTAGTTCCAGATGAGCATCTCATGCAGCTTGTAGACACGGTCGAATTCGTAATGGAGGTTGACGGGTCCGTCGGCCGGAGTGGCCAGGAACATATCCGACGCCAGCGTCGAGTGCTGATCGTCCGCGTTCAGGCCGGAACCGTTGATCGTGTTCTCCGGACCACCGTCCGCCTCGATTGCCCCGTTGGTCGTCACGACGATGCTCTCTACCGGATAGGCGAATTCCTCGGTGGTGAAGGTCCAGACGGTGCCGATGTCCCAACCGATGGCGTTATTGGCCTCATCGACGCGCCAGTAATAGGTCGTGCTGTAGTCCAGCAACTCGCTCGCGTCGAAGCTGTTGGGGTCCTGCGTGGCGATGACGGCACTGCCATCCTCGACAGCCGCCAGGTCGTCGCTGAGCAGAAGCCTGTGCTTGGGGGACATGTTGGCGACATATTCACCCGGCGTCCAGGTCAGCGTCGTTGCCGTCGCCACCTCCACGGCGCCCGTGGGAGGATAGGGATTGAAGGCCCGCTCGGGGCTGGGAGCCGCGGTGACAACGATGTTGTCAACCGCCCACCACCAGTCATTGCCGGCGTCGAACATGCCGAACGTGATCACCATTTGCGAGGCGCCTTCCGGATTGTCGATGTCAACCGTGACCGTCTCGTTGACGGCGTAGTCCTTGTAATTCGCACTGCCCGAATCGGATTCCCAAAGGAACAACTGGATCGGCTCTCCGCCATCGAAAGAGACCGTCAAGACGCCGGTCTGGTGATAGTCGCCGTCATACTCCGGGCGCCAGCTCGAATCAAACTTCAACTGCACCGAGCCGGCCAGAGCCCTGCCCAGATCGATGGGCGCCATGCTCATATAGGTCTTGTACCAGCCGTTGGCCGCCGAGTCGGCGTGCCCCGCGTCGTCCCACTCGTCCGGATCGGCGACGGCAACGGTTCCCACTCCCAGATCGAACTGGGAACGATCCTGGTCGCCAGCGGCCGTGACCCACCAATCTTTGTCGGTGAAAGCCCATCCGGCCCATTCGGTCACACCATCCGTAGCCGGATCGCCAATGCCGGGAATGCCACTCTCGTCGATGAACCAACCGTCCGGGGGCGTGTCCGTCCAGACCTCATCGCCGGCCGTCCCTTCATCAACGTTCGGGCCCAGGGGCAGCGATTCGAAATCTTCTTCAAGCAGGACAAGCCTTTCCTGCGCGACAGCAGTGCCGGCGAAAGCCAGGACCAGCACCAGTAATAGAAACCTCATTCTTTTCATTTCTCCATTCCTTTAAAGAGTTCACGAATCGTTCTGTTTCACACACACGTCGGTTTGACCGTTGCCTCGTACTCTAGAATTCCAAGGTTAGCGCAATATGTGTCACTCGTTTGTTTCGTGTTAACTTCCATGTCCATCATCAGTCCAAAGCCGGACCACCGGCTCGGACGCGGCCCTGCTGTCTGTCAGGGCAAGAGATCATTCTTCTCCATATCTTCCTCCTTCAAATGCGATGTCACAGTGACGTTGCAGGCCCTCGGGCTGCCTGCGAGAGCACACCTTCACTCCGTTGCCGCGAGAGCACTACACAAGCGCCATGTGCTCTCGCTCAGTCCAATAGACACGCGGCCTTATCCATCCGGTTGAAAGAGAAGAAGAACCACCCTGCGGACTCTTCTGGGGTGGGGTAACGATGTGAAAACGGGGCACACAGACAGGGAGATCGCCTGCTCGGCTCGCGCTGAATGCCGAATGCACCCCCTCTGCATCTGCCCGACATTGCTCATGCCACCGGGGCCTCCTACCGGTTCCGCGCCCCTCAAGCTATCTTCTCAACGCCGCAATTACGCCTACCGTTTGAAACGATGCTTCATTCCACATACTGTTATACCAAACCAGGCCAATCGAAACAACCCTGATTTTCCAGGTATTACTTCTCAGACGACTTCCCTCTTCGCGGCCCAGAGCATCTGATAGAGGGCGCCAAGGGCCGCCATGAACAAGACGGCCGAGAACATCGCCATAGACATCAGCAGAGCCGCTGATTCGGCCACACCGTAGGCGCCGAGAAAACCGACCAGGGTCACCTCGCGGACACCCAGATTGGCGACAGAGATCGGTAGTTTGCCGAGCACGTAAACGATGGCGCCCAGCCAGATCAGGACCCCGAGTCCGACAGTCACATTGGCCGCCTTGGCCGCGCAAAGGTACACCCATAAACTGACCAGGAGCCCATCGACCAGGTTGATACCTACGATGGTCAGATGGAATCGCCACCCGGCTGTCTGGAAGACCGTCAACTGCATGAGCACCGCTTCGCCTCTTTCCCTCAGACCCCGCGGCAGACCCCGCAATGGGAGCGCCAGGCAACGGCTCATCGCCGCGCCGGTTCGACCATTGAGAAGCAGAATGAGAACCGCGATGAGCAGACTCAGGGCAACGGCGCACGCCGCGGGTAACAACCAGGGACGGGTCGCATTCGGAAGGAGCACGCCCGTCGAGCTGGTGACAATCAATCCGACCAAACCGATGATCGCCATAACCGCCGAGAGCATGACTTGGTTATACAGCATGCTGCTCAGGACATGGCTGCCCTTGCCTGTATGCTGCTTGAGGATATACCATTTGACCCCGGCGCTGAGCACACCCGGAAGCACCAGACTGTACAACGTGGTCGCGCAACTGGCGCCGAACAGACCAGCCAAACTGACAGCGCAATCCTGCTTTCTGAGGACACGCTGCATCGCCAACGCCTGAACCCCGAAGAACAGCACGGCGGACGCCCAGACACCGACAAGGTACGGCCAGCGCGTCGCCTTGATAGTCTCCCCGAAATGACTCAGGTCCACCCGACTGAAGATCCAGACCAGCAGAACCGCTCCGACGAGGAGGCGAGCGGCGTACTTGATGATTTGTCTTCTGCGATCAACCATACCTGTCCCGTCGAGCCAATCCCGTCAGGCGGTGTTCTGTCCCACGACGATGACCCGCCGGGAGAAAGTCAGTTGGAGTTTGAACAGTCGGCTCAGAAGCTTGTTGCTGGGCCAGAGCGATTCCAGAGCGCCGAAAGGAAGATGCGAAGCGAACGCCGAGAGCAGTACAGCGCCCGGTCCACTGAACGGGCCACTCATGTAACAGCTCTGCGTGCTCGCATACCCGGCATTGATCAGAAGCTGACTCAACCGACGACGCGTGGTTACGTAGTTGTGGGAGAAATCACAATTGAAAAAGTGCGTCCTCCAACTGAGGTAGTCGGGGCAATGGATCAGGAATCGCCCACCAGGCTTGAGCACGTCACGCACCTGCGTCGCCGTCTGCAGCGCCTGCTCCATTCCGCTCATGTGCTCCATCACATTGATCATCACAACCAGATCGAACCGCCCCTCGACCGAAGGAACCGGCGGAACCCGATCGCAGATCACCGTCGCGCCCCGCTGGCGCAGCGCCTCGGCCAGTTGCGGATTGGGCTCGACCGCGTGATAGTCCATCTGTTGCGCCAGACAGAGATCGGCAAAGTCCCCCCGACCCGGCCCGATTTCCAGAACCCGACTGCCGGGCGCCGCGTTGGCGATTGCCCAGATGCGCGCGGCCGCTCGCCGCACAAGGGCGGCACCGAGACCGGTCGGTTGATCGGCCCCACTCAGATGTTCGAAGAAGGTTTCGGTCGTCTCGTTCTCACGTGCCATAGTGGAATCCCTGTAGGTCCTGGATTGTCACTTCACGATCCTCTGCGCCGTCAACTCGGCGAGCCAACTCTCCTACCGCCCCTGACTCCGCGGCTCACAGATCTCTTCATAGATATCGACGATCTGGGTGACGGGTCGCTCGACTCCGAACGCCCCGGCGCGATCAAACGCCGCCTGGGCAAGCGTTGCGCGCCAGGAGGGGTCCGCCCGAAGCGATTGGATCGCCTCGGCAATCGCATGCGCCGTCAGCTCGGGCAACACGAGGCCCGTCCGGCCCGGCTGAATTAGCTCAGGGAGCCCCCCAACCGGTGACACAATGACGGGAACGCTCATGCGCATCCACTCCAGCGCCGCAATGCCGAATGCCTCCCTTCGGCTGGGGACCACGGCGACGTCAAACGCGCTCATGACCTCGGCCGGATTCTCTGTCAGCCCCGCAAATATCACTGTCTGCTCCAATCCGGCGCGGCGGACCTGCTGCTCCAGAGCCTGCTGCTGGCCCCCTTGTCCGAACAGAAAGACACGACACGACTCACCCTGCTCCTTGAGTTGCTGAGCCGCATCGACCAGGAGATCCGCGCCCTTGGCGCGATCGAGCCGGCCGATGAATCCGATCGCGAACTCGCCCTCGTTCAAGCCAAGACGGGATCGAATGGCGGCTCTCTCGTAACGGGCCGGATCGAACCGGTACAGATCGACCGAGTTGGGTACGACGATCACTGGGACGTCGTCGCAACTCAGGACCCGCCTCATCGCCAGCGCCGCGGCCTGGGAGTTTGCGACGATTGTCTGCGCGCGACTGCCCCAGCGCCGGAGGAACCCGCGGTAGATACAGCCTGTCCCACCCCGAAAGATGGGGCCGTGCTCGTGCACGATCAGGGGACGCTGCAAGGATCGCGCCGCCAGGAGCGTGCTCATGACCGCCTTCTGCAGGTGGGCGTGTACAATGTCGATCCCGTGCTCGGCACAAAGACGCGGCACGACCCGGACCGCGGCGGGGCTGTACTTGTGACAGTCCAACGTCACAACCTTCGCCCGGATGTCAATAGGACGTGGATTGGGACGCAGGGCGCAGACCACGCTCTCGATCCGCTCGGCGGGCATTGCCTCGACGAGACCTTTGACGACCAGCGGTGCACCGCCGTATCCGAGATGATCGATCACATGGAGAACGCGTATCTTCATTTCACACGGGCATAGAGTTCCAGGTACGCCTCTGCTACGGCGCCCCAGGTCAATTTCTGAGCATTTCGGCGCGCCGCCTTGGACATGGCTTGCAGGGTCTGCCGATCCTCGATGAGCGATTTGATGGCCTTCGCCAGCTCCGCCGGTTGGGGTTCGTTCACCACCAGACCATTGTCGGCGATCAATTCATCGACCCCTTCGCAACGAGTGGTGACGATGGGCAGACCCGAAGCCATCGCCTCCAGCATGGCGTTGCTCATCCCCTCTTGCGCACTGGCGCTGACCAGCAAATCATGCGCGCGATACAGTTCGGGCATCTCCTCGGCATCGACACGCCCCTTGAGCGTCACGTAAGAACGCAGATCCCTCTCTTGGAGGGTCCGGCGGATGTCCTCTTCCAACGCCCCGCCGCCCACGATGGTCAGAGAGACGGCTCGGTCCGACCGGTTGAGATACTCGACGGCGTCGATTAGCAGGGGCAGTCGCTTGGTCGCCGAGAGTCGACCGACGGTCAGCAACCGCATCGGTCGCGCTTTGTCTGAGTCCTTGTCGTCAGACGACAACTCGGCCGGCGCGAACCGTTCGAGGTCCACGCCATTGGGAATCATATCGATCTGCGCCGAGGGCATGAACCGCAGGGCGCGAGCTCTGAGCCCTTCACTGCATGCGACCAGCGCGGCCGCATGTCGCCAGATCGGCTTGAACACGAGCGGTCCGAGCAACTTGTACTCGAGTTGCAGCCGGGCATTGCCTCCCGGCACGTCGGAGCCGCGCAGCGAGATAACGTAGGGCAAGCGACCGGCCGTGCGGCGACAGAGCCAACCGGTTGGAAAGCCGAAGAAGGCATGCACCAGATCATAGCGCTTCTCGCGCAGCAGTCTGCGATAGGGCGACCTGGCCCGGCGCAGCCATTCGAGCACTTCGAGCTTGCGCCAGTGGTGCAAGCGCTGCTTGTGCAGGCCCACCTTGTGAATGCGAATGTTCGTCGAGAATTCCTCCGTCACGAATCCGGGCGACGGCGCCGACGTCAACACGTCAACGTCTAGGTCGTCTGTGCGAGCATACTGACCCAGAAGAGACCGATGGGCCTGGCCCCCTCCCCCACCGATGGGCGGGAATTCGTAGTTGAGCATCAGTATGTTCATAGTCTCACATCGAGAGACGCCCTAGCGCGATCCCGTCCCCGTTTTCCGAGCAACCACGTAGAGGTTGGTCTGCAATCCCAGAGGGAGTTTCGTGAAGTTGACGTGCCCGATCAGGGATCCCAAGGGTCCGAGCTTCTTGAGTTTGGCCCGGGTGAAGTCGTTCATC
This sequence comes from Sedimentisphaerales bacterium, assembly GCA_028277585.1. Taxonomy (GTDB): domain Bacteria; phylum Planctomycetota; class Phycisphaerae; order Sedimentisphaerales; family Anaerobacaceae; genus Anaerobaca. Next base: position 7,737 of record JANQFY010000069.1, on the reverse strand, counting down.
GGGTCCATCTTGACGAAGCGCGTTTCGAAGCCGTGCCGCGCCAGACGCCGCCGGATCTGTCCGGCGGTGTGCAACGACGGATGGGCGCGGCGCCATTTCAGCGACTTGTGCGTCAGGGTCTCGAAGACCACGTTGCTGTACTTGTTGGGTGTCTGGAACAGATAGTATCCGTCGCTCTTGAGTACGCGGGCGACCTCGCTGACGTGCCGCTCGACCTGAGCGATATGCTCGAACAGATCGAAGCTGAGAACGACGTCGAATGCCGCGTCTTCGAATGTCAGTTCCTCAGCGGGCTGTACTTCGAGCCGAATGGGCGCGTACTTCTTCAGGCCGTACTCGATCGCGATCTGGGAGATGTCCGTGCCCACCGCGTCGTAACCCTGCTCTCCCAGCGTGTGGACAACCGTGCCAATCCCGCAACCGATCTCGAGGATCTTGTCACCCGGCTTGAGCAGGTCCTCGCGGGCCAGGAAGTCCAGGTTGATCTGCAGATTGCCGCGCTGCTCCTTGCCGCGCTCCAGCTCGCCGCGCCAGCCGGTATCGTACATCGCCTGCTGATCTCTGAGTTGTCCGTCCGTAAACTCGGTCACCGCCGAACGCCTCCACCTGCCACGGTTCACTTGCGTCCGAACACGACGAACGGCGGGAACTGACTGACGATCCTGTAGTTGCCCATGATGTACGCGCGAAACGGCTGCATCGCCTTGAAACGCTCGGCCTCGGCCGGCTCAATCTTCTCGCCCAACACCCTGGCCCACTCCTGCTCGTACTGACCGATCTGGAGCAGGCTGATGGGCCTGCCCGTCTGCGGATGATGGGGCCACAGTTCCAACGCGGGTCGATCCCACGGGAAATGTCTCTTTCGCGTATCGACGATGAACTTGGGCGGCTCGGCTTCGAACGCATCCAGAATCTCACGCACGCGGCGGCTCAACTCGGCCGGCGGCAGCGTGTGCATCGTCCCTTCGAACGCCTTGGTGGCGGCGCTGAGTCGCTGGGCCTTGACATAGATCCCCGGGACCCAACCCCAGACGTAGATCTTGTCCGTCGGCTCGGAGTTCTCGAGGACATGCTGGCCCACTCGCTCCCAGGCATAGGTTGCATTCATCGAGACTTCCTGCCACTTCTGCCGATATCCGCGGCGCCGTTCGGGCAGATTGGTGCGCTCGTTGCGATAGACCGCGCCCGTATGCGGGCTCTTGGCGATGCCAAAGAAGATGTGCCATGACAGGACCATCATCAGAAGCAGGCCGAGCAGGCCCAGGGCAACCCATCGGGCCTTGTCGCGATCCGACTGAAGCCGAAGCGCCAGCAGATGCACGAGGTACCCGCCCAGCATGGCGGCCGACGCATTGAGGGGAAGATAGTACTGCTCGTAGGAACGCGGGCTGATCCAGACAAACGCCATATCGAAGAACCACCAGACCGCGAGGAGCAAAACGAATCGTCCCGCATCGTCTGGCGCGGCGTCCTTGGGTCTGGCGCCCTTTCCGCGCCACAAGACAACCAGTCGCGCCGCCAGCGCGCCCAGCGCCAGGAGGATCGGCAGAATGAGCAGACGATAATAGCGCATGACACGCCGATAGGCCTCTTTGCTTCCCTCCGGCCCGAGCGTCTCCCAACTGTCGCTGACGTAGCCGGGCAACAATTTCAGAATGAAGCTGCGTTCGGGCTTCTCAGGCTGCGCCGCCGCGTCCTGGGCCGGCGCCTCGGAAGCGGGGTCCACTGCGTCCGGGGACGCGAACGCCGAGAACACCGGTTTGAAGACAAAGGAATAGGGCCAGTAGTGCAGCGGCGTATCCATGCTCACATACCAGGCCCCGATCGGAGCCAGCACCGCCACGGCGCCGGCGGTCAGGAGCAAGAGGTCCCGGCCGGCGTTCTTCCAGCCTGTGTGGTGGAGAATCGGCTGGGCGAGGACGAATAACCCCACCGCAGCGATGGCGGAAAGCCCCGTCTGCTTGAACATCGGCCCCCAGATCAGGGCGGCGCCGCAGAGCATTGCCCACCACCACTTGCCCTTGAGTTGGTAGAAAACGAAGCAACAGATTCCGATGATCATGAAGCCAATCATGAACTGCTCTTTGACATTGCCAAACTTGGCGATCAGCGGCGCAGATAGATAGATCGATGCAATCGTGACACTAACGCCCCCGGCCAGCGTTCCGTAGAGGCACCGAATCGTGATGAACATCAGGACCAGCGCCCCGGCCTGGACGAGCATCTGCAGTATCTCCGAGCCCTGTTCGCCGTATCCACACAGGGTGACACCCAGCATATTGAACAGCAGCGTGCCGGCCTGAGCGCTGGGCTTCTCCTCGTAACCGATCCGGGCCCCTGAGAGCACGTGCTTGGCCGAGTAGACATACGAACCGCTATCGAAGGCGCCGGGTGAATTGAATTCGAAGTACTTACCCAACGCAAAGGGAACGCCGGCCAAGACGAGGACCAGGCCCAAGACCAACAGGGAGCGCTTCGCCCCGTCTTTCGGCAAAACGGACGTCCCGCCCTTCCGCTCGGCGTGTCCATGCGTGTGTTTCTTCCGTTTCGGAGCTTTGCTCATCGACTCTCTCCCTGGCGATTCGACGTATCGAGAACTTCCTTGACGACGTAGGTCGGGCGGTTCTGCGACTCATGATAGGTCCGGACCAGCAACTCGGCCAGCAGACCCATCATGATGAACTGAATGGTCGCCAGCATCAGCACGGCGGTGAGGATAAACAGGGGATTGCCACTCATGTCCGTCCCTGAATTGAGCTTCTGCGAGATAACCAGCGCACCAAACAGAAAGGCGAACAATCCCGTGAACCCGCCCAGCGCGCCGAAGATGTGGATCGGCTTGGTGGAAAAGGAGCCGAGGAACTTGACGGTGATCAGATCGAGAATCACCTTCCAGGTCCGGCCCAGACCGTACTTGGCCACACCGGCGGTTCGGGGCCTGTGGTTGACCACACATTCGGCGATCCGCGCCCCGCTCCAACTGGCCAGCGCCGGGATGAAGCGGTGCATTTCGCCGTAGAGCTTCGTCTCGGCCAGGATCTCGCGGCGGTACGCCTTGAGCGTACAGCCGTAGTCGTGCAACTGAACGCCCGTGATCTTCGAGATCACCCAGTTGGCCATCTTGGAGGGGAGCAACCGGGTCACCGCGTTGTCGTGCCGCTCCTTGCGCCACCCACTGACGACGTCGTAGCCCTCGTCCAACTTGCCCAGAAGCATGGGGATATCGGCCGGGTCGTTCTGCAGATCCGCGTCCATCGGGATGATCACCTGCCCACGGGCGTGGGTGAACCCCGCGCTCATCGCCGCGGTCTGGCCGAAATTGCGCCGGAAGCGCAAGACCCGGACCCGCGAATTCGACTCGTGGAACTCCTTGAGAAGGTCGAAACTCCCGTCCGTACTGCCGTCATCAACGAAAATGATCTCATATTCATAGCGCCCGTCCAGAGCGCCCGTAATCTGGTCGTACAGCGGGTGCAGGTTCTCCTGCTCGTTGAGCAGGGGGACGACCACCGAAAGCTCCATCTGACTATTGTCTTGCGTCACTTTTCCGACATCCTTTTAGATGTTCCCCTGGTACCTGCGAAATCCCATCGTAATGGGAGTGCCGAGATTTCGCAATGAGCCGACGTGAGGCCCTATGCCCAAATTATCGGCGATCGGCCTCGGCAAAGTGAGCAAAATATCGACAGACAAAGCACTTAGGGACGATTCAGCCCGACCTGATCCAGCCGCGCCAGCCCCGAACTTGCCTCGAACCCCTCTTGAGGGGGGAAATAGTTTTGCTTTGACGGCGACTACCATGTTAACTATTGTCTCGAAACGAGTTACGCCGGATGGACCAGGGGACTTTCAGCACCGGGACGCTGTGGCCCTGCTTCTTCCGGACCGGCGAAAGGGCCCGTTATATGTACGACATTCTCAACATCGCACTGATCATCGCCGCGGCGATCCTGGCCTTCCTGCTGGGTAGGAAGCTGTCCGGCAAGTCCGAAACAGAGACCAAAGCCACGACGTCACTGATCCGCTCCATCCAGGCGATCGCCGAGTTGGCGGTCCTGGAGTATGTCACCGAGGGCGTCGCCGAGATCAAGGAGAAGAAGACCAGTCTCATCACCGTCCGCTGGAAAAGGGGGCTGCTGCGCTATACCGCCAAACTCAAGGTCGGATTCGACCTGGAACAGCTCGATTACGCGATCGACGACGCCGAGAAGAGCATTCGCATCTCCTTGCCGACACCTAAGATTCTGAGCTGCGAGATTTACAATCGCAAGTTCTACAAGCTTCCCCTGGAGAAGGCCGAGAACGTGCCCTGGAAGTTCGATATTATCCAGGATTTCAGCTCTGATGAGGTCCTCGCCCTGGACGACGAGGCCCGCGAAAGCGCCCTGAAGAACGTCAACGAGTTCTACGTCCTCGATCTCTTGCGCGACAAGACCAAGCTGGCGTTCAAGAAGATCTTCTCTCTATCGTATCCCGACCACTCAACCGAGATCGTGATCCCGAACGAGGAGCCGGCCCGAGCCCCAGCCGCCCTGCCCCCCGAAGCAGCCGCCCTCGACGAAAGCCGCAAGAAGCCGGCCGAGTAGCCTCCCGAGCCCAACACAGACGACCGTTTCGGTTTTTGCTTCAAGGATCGCTCAGCGGACCTTATCATACGGGCATGCTTGAGAAGGGCTTGGTGCAGGTCTATACCGGGGAAGGCAAGGGCAAGACGACGGCGGCCTTTGGGCTCGCGCTGCGGGCGGCCGGACAGGGGAACAAGGTCCTGGTCTATCAGTTCCTCAAGCCCCCCTCTCTCGATGTGGGCGAGCGGTTCGCGCTGCAGTTGGGCGCCGTCCGCATCCGGGTCGAGGCGCTGGAGGAAGAATGGGACATGGTTGCCTCGTTCGACGATCAGCAGAAGGTTGCGCAGACCCGCACGGCGATCCACGACGTTCTAACGAAACTGGCGGAGACTGCTCAGAAGCGCTTCTACGACGTCCTGATCCTCGACGAAATCGTCTTCTGTCTGTCCCACGACCTGGCGACGCTGGCCGATATCAAGACCCTGATCGAGGGGCGCGACCCAGCGGTTGAGATCGTCCTGACGGGCCGGGGCGCCACCGCCGAACTGGTGGAACTGGCCGACCTCGTGACCGAGATGAGATGCGTCAAGCACCCGTTCGATCAAGGCGTCGGCGCCCGAAGAGGAATCGACTATTAGACCCTAACGGCCAAGCCGTTCGGCATAGGTCCTACTAGGACCTATTGGACCTATACCCGAGGCGGCGCACCGCCTCTGGGAGCATTGAGGAGACGAAAGTGTCGAAGAACGTTGCAGCGATCATTTGTGCCGCCGGGCCGGGAAGCCGGTTTGGGGGGAAGCGAAAGAAGCAGTTCGTCGACGTCGTGGGCCGGGCGGTCTTCATTCGCAGCATCGAACTATTCGACAATCGCGACGATACCAAGCAGATCCTGCTGGGAATCTCCAAGGAGGATGAGGAGATCGTCAGCGTCAAGTGGGGCCCGAACCTGGAGTTCTTCGGCATCAAGACGTTCTTCGGGGGCAGCGAACGGTTCGAGACGATCCAGTCCGCCCTCGATTTGCTCAAGGACGATATCGATCTGGTGGCGGTCCATGACGCGTGCCGGTGCTGCGCGTCGGAGAAACTCATCGAAGAGGTCATCACGACTGCGGCCAAGACGGGTGCCGCGATTCCAGCCTGCCCCGTCACCGCCACCCTCAAGGAAGTCAAGGACGGCGCCATCGCCCGAACTGTGGATCGGGCGGGCCTGTTCGAAGCCCAGACTCCTCAGGTCTTCGCCACCGCCCTGCTCCGGGAGGCCTATGCCAACCTTGAGAAGCTCGACAAAGAGCAGGTCACCGACGACGCCTTCCTCGTCGAGGCTCTGGGACATGAGGTCTCCATCGTCGAGGCCGACTCCTCCAACGTCAAGATCACGCGCAAGAGCGACATTCCGATCGTCGAGGCGATCATCAAGTCACGCCCCCAGGCCAAGCCGGAAGGTCCGATAGGACCCTATATCGAAGCCCAGTGGTGACGTTCTTCTCAGGTTGGGCCGACCGGGATGGAGAAGAGGGCCCGAAATCCTCTGCACAAGCTAACAGGAAATAAACTTGGAAAGACACTCTTTTGGCTTGACAGAAATGCCGACAAGGCGTTTAATAGGTGCACTATGGTGAAAACTTACCGCAATAACTTTAGCTATTGGTGGTGGCCTCCGGACATATATCCGACGGGCGAGCGGTAAGCATCCGTAGAAAAACCGCAAGAGAGTAAGTATGTGACGCAGCCTGTTGGAAACAACGGGCTGCGTTTTTTTTTGCTGGCATTTTGGTGAGTGGTCACTAGAAACTCGGTATCTGAGAGGCCGACTATGGATGACTATCGACAGATCATACAGGGCGCCGAACCTGGCCAGATCGTTCCGATCGTCAAGCGGATCGATATCGACGACCCTCTCGATTTCTTCTCCAAGCTGACCGACTACGGCCGCGCGAAGGACTGTTGTCTGCTCGAGTCGCGCGAATACCTTGCCGGCACGAGCGCCCTGAGTTTCGGGACCGCGCGCCCCGCGTTGTACCTGACCGGCACGGGCTCGGAGTTCACCATCAGAGCCCTCACCAAGACGGGCAACCGCATGCTGGGCTATCTGGCCGAGAACCCCGACCGATTCAACTTCTGTGAGTCAATCGACTTCCAGAGCGAGGTCATCACGGGTCGGATCAAGCGGACCGAAGGCACTGTCGACGAGCAGACGCGCCTGCGCAGCACGAACCAAATGGACGTGCTCCGCGCCGTCGCGTTCGCCTTCCGCCTGGCGAGCAAGCCGTTCCGTGTGACGTGCGGCCTACTCGGCGCCCTGAGCTACGACTTCGTCGATCAGTTCGAGAACCTGCCGCCCAGCAATCAGGATGTCCTGGGCAACCCGGACTACGAACTGTACTTCGCCGACAATATCTTCCTGATGGACCACGAGCAGAACCAGGGGTACGTGGTCGTCAACTGCATGATCACCAACGGCGACCGCGAGGCGACGATCGCCGAGGCGCAAGACACATTCGACTACTACTTCAATATGGCGCGGTTCGAGCCGCCCAAGGGCAAACCGTACGACGCCCCCCTACCGCCGGCCTCGACGGACACGGTCCAAAGCGAATACGAGGACATGGTCCGCTCGGCCAAGGAACACATCATCGATGGGGACATCTTCCAGGTCGTCCTGAGCCGGACGATCACGGAGCCCTGCTCCGACGAACCGCTCGACGTCTACAAGCGCCTGCGCAAGCTGAATCCCTCTCCCTACATGTTCTATCTCCACATGCCCAACACGGTCCTGATGGGTTCGAGCCCTGAGTTGAACTTGCGCGTCAGCGGGACCGGGCCGCGACACGTCGAGATCAGACCGATTGCCGGCACCAAGCCGCGCGGCCGCATCGATGGCAAGGTCGATCCCGACACGGACTTCCGCTACGAGGCGGAGTTGAAGCTCGACCGCAAGGAACTGGCCGAACACATGATGCTGGTGGACCTGGCGCGTAACGACATCGCACGCGTCGCTGAACCGGGCAGTCGCGTCGTGAACGAACTGCTGACCGTCGAGAAATACGAATCGGTCCAGCATCTCGTCAGCAACGTCAAGGGCACGCTGAGCGCGGATCAGGACGCGTTGAGTGCGTACCTGGCCACGATGAACATGGGGACATTGACGGGGGCGCCGAAGATCGAGGCGATG
>JANQFY010000056.1 GCA_028277585.1 Sedimentisphaerales bacterium | reverse complement strand
TCACCTGGGGCAACGCCCTGGTCGATCTGGACAACGACGGCGACCGCGACCTGTTCATCTGTTGCGGCGACCTGGACGACAACGTGGATCGCTACGAGGACTTCGCCCAGTACGGCGTGCGAAACGTCGTGCTCGAGAACACCGACGGGCGCTTCACGAACGTCTCGAAGCAGGTCGGCGCCGGTTTGGAGGCGAAGCTGAGCAGTCGCGGGGCAGGATTCGACGATCTGGACGGGGACGGGGACATCGACGCGGTGATCCTGAACTCACGCCGCGAACCGACGCTACTGCGTAACGACACCGCCAATGACCGCCATTGGATCGGGATACGACTGAAGGGTCGCACGACCAACCGCGACGGGATCGGCGCGCATGTCAAGGTCACGGCGGGCGATCTCGTGCAGATGGATGAAGTGCATAGCGGCCGGGGCTATCAGAGCCATTTCGGGATGCAACTGCACTTCGGGCTGGGCGAACACACCCGCGTCGACCGCGTCGAGGTCCGTTGGATCGGCGGCGCGACCGACGTCTTCAAGGATCTTCCGATCGATCGGGTCGTCACCCTCACCGAGAGCGATCGATAGAGGTTCACGTCTTCGCGGGCGACCTGGCGGATTTGATCGACTGGATGGCGTAGGAGACGATCACGCAGATCAGTCCGGCCAGGATCAGCACAGCCGCGACGATGACCATCACCAGGGCGAGCATCCGCACGGCCGGGGCGACGGCGCTGAAGACGATCCCCGCCGTCATCATGAGCACACCCAGAAAAACGAGCTTGGTCGGCACCGAGCGGATCAGCAACACCGCAATGAAGCTAAGCGCCACAAACGCGCCGGCCGTCACCATGAAGGTCGGTAATACCATTTCCGAGTCGAGATAGAGTCCAGGCGATACGTCCATCGTCATTCTCCCACAAAATCGAAAGAAGCATCCCTCGAAGTATACCGCCGCCGCCCGCGCCACGCAAAGGCAATCGCAGACTCACCCCTCCGATGGATGCACTGGGCGTTTGTAGGTAGGTTCTTCCGGTGTGTACTCGGCTCTGTCATCCCTGCGCAGGCAGGGATCCAGGACCGTACCGAAGCTGTCGTGGAGTTCCGCCCCGATCCGGGCCGAGGGCGGGCACTGCCCGTGCTGCGCGACTAGATCCCGAAGAGTCCCCAGAACACATGCGTTCTATCGGAGCAGTAGAAGCCTTCGAATCGATCGAACGCCAGGATCTTCTCAATCGTCTCTCGTGAGGAGCATAAGAAGGAGTAATGGCATTCCCAAGGCGTTGTGACCAAGAGACGGTGGTCATGAGTAGAAAGACAACCCGTGCTGTGTATCATTTCCTCCTTAATTAGGTAACCAACCAAGTTCAGCTTCTTGCGTGTGCAGAACTCGTCACTCACCCATAGCCGGTCATATCCCAAAGCCTTGATTGACTCGATTACTCGGTTTTCCAGAAGCACCGGTAACTCACCTTCGAGTGTCGGGAATAAGCCCTCTTTCTCCAGGTTCACGATGGCATCGGCGAAGGCCTTATTGGCGAATTCAGGACTCACGTTGAACAACAACGTCCTGAGTCCAATATCAACTTCCGATAGGTTCTTCAGGCCTGTTGTCTGAAGGATTTGCTCCCAAGAAACTGCTTCACTCGCGTCGATTTTCTCCTGCTTACTTCGCCGTCTCGGTCAAATCCACTCCGGTTCGGTACTCCGAGGGCGCTCAAACGGGTGAAGAAGGACATAGACACTGTCAAACGCCCCCTTATAGTAATCAAGGACGCGTCCATCCAGAGGGCACGATGCGTACTTGTCCGGTTCCGGGCTTGGCGGGAGGTCTCTCTCTGTCATCCTCTTGGTCCTCAACCTAAAACACAACCGTGCCCAGATTTCCTCCACATGACGTCTGCAGGCGCGATCGCAGTGTTTCGATGCCATTATAGCCTTTGTGACGTGATATGGTCAATCGTCCTGACAGCCATCCCCAGCAACTCTTGTCGCCCATGCGAACCCAGCCCGGTGACATGATGTGGATGGCGGATTCTCCAGTGTGGCGCTGACTCTGTGGCCCCTTTGGGTACCGGAGTTCAGGAAACACCCGGAGTCTCCTGGATTCCTGCCCCCGATCGAGGTCGAGGGCAAGCCCTGCGCAGGAATGAGAAAAAGGGGGGGGCTATCTAGAGATGACGTAAGGATGGGCTCATCACGTGAATGATGAGCTTTCGGATTACCCCATGCTATACCGACTCTGTCACCCCTGCGAAGGCAGGGGTCCAGGAACTTATCGGAATCTGCTGGCCCGGCGCGTGCGCTGGTCCTACAATGGAGACATGCCCGGAAGCAAGACGTATTGCGTCTACATCATGGCGAGCAGGAAGAATGGTACGCTCTATGTCGGCGTGACCGGCAACCTCGTTCAGCGGGTCATGCGACACAAGGACGGTGCAGTACCCGGCTTCACAGAGCGCTATGGCGTGCACCGGTTGGTGTACCATGAATCCTTCCGGCATATTGATGACGCCATTCTACGTGAGAAGCGGCTCAAGAAGTGGAAGCGTCATTGGAAGATCCGGCTTATTGAGCGGACGAATCCCGAATGGCGCGATCTGTATGATTCTCTTGTCGGCTGAGGCGGTGGTGGGCGGCGCGTCGCATGCCGGATTCTCGTCCAGACTTCCTGGATTCCTGCCTTCGCAGGAATGACAAAGGGGGTGCGTTCTGTGCAGGAATGACGGAAGGAAGGGCTCGTCGCGGGGATGACAACCTCTGGGATCGTCAATGCCGATTCTTGGTCGACGAGTCATCCCTGCGAAAGCAGGGATCCAGGAACCGGCGGGTGGCGTCATAGGCGTCCTGAGGCGAGCGAGGACGCTCGCCCTACTTTGCGGTCCTGATGCGATAGCACACGTCGACTGAATTCCGCGGAGGTCTGGTAGCGGATCAGTCAGATTTCCGTTCCAGCGCAGATCTCTCCACTGCCGTTGAGATGACAACGGCGGGCTTCTCATAGGCGACAGGCGCGGGATTCGTTGCATGTCTGGTGGGGATGTGGTATAAGGCGGTGTCGGCTGGGGAAAGGGGTATTGGGATTCCTGACGGATGGAGCGGCCTGTCTCACGGCGGGATGGGCCTTACGAGATACGAAACACGAGGTGTGCTATGGAAATGGCGGAACTGAAAGGTCTGATCAACGACCTCGAGGCCCGGATGACAAAGATCCGGGACTGGCTTTGACTTGCCTAGCAAGAAGAGCCAGCTTCAAGAACTGGAACAGCAGATGTCTCAGGAGGGTTTCTGGGACAATCCCGACGCGGCCCAGCGGATCACGACGCAGCTCAGTGGGCTAAAGGCGGTCGTCGAACCGGTCGAGGAAGTGGGCCGGGAGGTCAACGACCTGGCCGAGTTGTTCGAACTGGCGGCCGAAGAAGCCGACGACGATGAGATCGAACAGTTGGAAGAAGATGTCGAAGCCCTGGTCAAGCGGTGCGAGCAGATCGAACTGCAAGGGTTGCTCGCGCGTCCCGAGGACATGCGGAACTGCTTCGTCAGCATCCACGCCGGGGCCGGCGGGACTGAAAGTTGCGACTGGGCCAGCATGCTGTTGCGGATGTACAGTCGCTTCTTCGACACGCACAAGTTCAAGTACGAGGAACTGGACATCACGCCCGGCGAAGAGGCGGGTCTGCGCTCGGTGACTTTGCGGGTCCGGGGTCCGTTCGCCTTTGGCAAGCTCTCCTGCGAGGTCGGCGTCCACCGGCTCGTGCGGATCAGTCCGTTCGACTCGCAGAGCCGGCGGCACACGAGCTTCGCGGCCGTCGATTGCCTGCCGGAATTCGATGAGGACGTCGAGGTCGAGATCAACGACGACGACCTGCGCATCGATTACTACCGCGCCAGCGGGGCCGGGGGCCAGCACGTCAACAAGGTCAGCTCGGCGGTCCGGATTACGCACGCGCCCTCGGGGATCGTGGTGCAGTGCCAGAACGAACGGAGCCAGCACAAGAACAAGGCCCAGGCGATGAAGGTGCTCAAGAGCCGGCTCTACATGCTGGAGCAGCAGAAGCGCGACGCGGAAGTCGCCAAGCTCTACGGCGATAAGGGCGAGATCGCCTGGGGCAACCAGATTCGCAGCTACGTGATGCAGCCGTACCAGATGGTCAAGGACCACCGGACCGACCACCAGACGGGCAACGTCGACGCGGTCATGGATGGCGACCTGGACGCGTTCATCGAGAGCTTTCTGCGCCATCGGGCCAAGAACAAGAAGAAATAGACATCGGCCGGCGGCGCGGACACCGTGTCGCGCCGGTCCTTCAATGGGGTAGGACTATGAAGCAAATTATCAGCGTGGACGTTGCGACCAGGAAGGTCGAACTCGCCAAGTGCAAGACGGAACTGCTCGTCATTGGCCAGTTCTCCGACGGCAAGAAACCGACCCTCAGCGGCGACGCGAAGGCCCTCGACGAGAAGCTCGACGGCGCGATCGGGCGACTGATCAAGCTGGGCGACTTCAAGGGCGCCGCCAAGACGCAGGCCGTGCTCTACGGAGACGGGAAGATCGCCGCGACCCGCCTGATGCTCGTGGGGCTCGGCGAGAAGAAGAAAGTCACGCTCGATACGATCCGCCAGGCGGCGGCCACGGCGGCCAAGAAGGCGGTCGGCATGAAACTCAAGACGCTGGCGTTGGCGCTGCACCGCGCGGGCGCCGACGATCTCGAGACCGGCGCAATCGGCCGCGCGATGGCTGAAGGCGCCTATTTCGGCAGCTACCGTTACGACGAGTTCGTTACGGACAAGGACAACGGACGGCTCGGGGCCCTGAAGGTCGAGATCGTCGACCCGCAGGCCGGGACACTCAAGGAACTCAATCGCGGCGTCTGCGCCGGGGCCGTGATCGGCCGGGCCCAGAGCTACGCCCGGACCATCGCCAACCGACCGGCGAACGTGATCAACCCACCCACGCTGGCCAAGGCGGCCCGCGAGATGGCCCGTGATATCAAGGGGCTCAGTTGCACCGTCTTCGACGAGAAACAACTCAAGGCCCAGAAGATGGGCGGCATCCTGGCGGTCGGCGCCGGGTCGCAGAGCGCTCCCCGCTTGATCATCCTCAAGTACACCCCCGCCCAGACGCCGGCCAAGAAGCTGCCCAAGGTGGCGCTGGTGGGCAAAGCGGTGACGTTCGATTCGGGCGGGATCAGCATCAAGCCGTCGGCGAACATGGACCAGATGAAGCTGGACAAAAGCGGCGGGATCGCGGTGCTGGCGACCATGAAGGCGGTCGCCGAACTGCAACTGCCGATCAGCGTCTGGGGCCTGATCCCCTCGGCCGAGAACCTGCCCAGCGGGTCCAGCTACCGACCAGGTGACATCGTCACGACCTACAGCGGCAAGACCGTCGAGATTCTCAACACCGACGCGGAGGGGCGCATGATCCTGGCCGACGCACTGGCCTACGCCGTGAAGCAGAAGCGGGACACCGTCATCGACGTCGCGACGCTGACCGGTGCGTGCATGGTGGCGCTGGGCAACCACAAGGCCGGCCTGATGAGCAACGACGACGATCTGATCGCCCAATTGAAGCAGGCGGCCGAGGACAGCGGCGAGGACGTCTGGCACCTGCCCAGCGGCGACGAATACGCCGAGGACATGAAGAGCAAGATCGCGGATCTGAAGAACGCGGGCCCGCGCTGGGGCGGAGCCAGTACCGCGGCGGCGTTCCTGCGCCAGTTCGTCGACGAGACGACCTGGGCCCATCTGGACATCGCCGGGATGGACATCTTCCAGAAGGGCGCCGCCCACGCAGCGCCGGGTTCGACCGGTTTCGGGGTGCGGCTGCTGACCACATACTTAATGACACTGACAGGAAAGAGATAGCTCGCTGGGCCGTACGTGAGGACGGCGGGCAGGGTGCAGAAGACAATGGCAAAGAGACAGAAGAAAATCGATAGTGAGCGAATTCGCAACGCGGTGCGTGAGATCCTGGACGCGATCGGCGAGGACGTCGACCGCGAAGGATTGCGCGACACCCCCGCTCGGGTGGCCCGCATGTACGACGAATTGCTCGGCGGCATGTACGAGAATCCGAAGAAGCACCTCAAGAGCGTTTTCACCGAAGAGTATGACGAGATCGTCCTGCTGCGCGACATCCCCTTCTACTCGCTTTGCGAGCATCACATCCTCCCCTTCATCGGCCAGGCGCACGTCGCCTACCTGCCGACCGGCAAAGTGCTGGGCGTCAGCAAGTTGGCGCGGCTGGTCGACAGCTTCGCCCATCGCCTGCAGACCCAGGAGCGTCTGACCGGCCAGATCGCCGACTACCTGATGGAGAACCTCAAGCCCATGGGTGTGGCGGTCGTCCTGCACGCCTCGCACAGTTGCATGACGATCCGGGGCATCAAGAAGCCCGGCTCGATGATGGTGACGTCGGCCCTGCGCGGGCTATTCAAGAAGGACGCCCGCAGCCGCAACGAAGTGCTGAGCCTGATGCACCATGACACGCACTAACCAGGGCAACACGATCGCTCGCCTGGCGCGACAGGTTCGCTTCTCGGTCAATCCGTTCGTCGATTCGACATCCATCGGGGCCAACGCCTACAGCGCCAAGCCGTGCGGCGAAGGGCTGGCCCTGTTCCTGCAACTGACGATCGAACTGCTCGGCCCGGTCGAGACCGACACGGGTTTCGTCGTCAACGTCACGGAGATCGATCGGGCGGCGCGCGACAGCGCCATCCCGGTCCTGGGCGAACGCATCGCGACCGCCTATCGCCAGGGTCGCCATATCGAGATGCCCGAACTGGCGCAGATGCTCGCCGAGGCGGGCGCGCAACTGGCCGGCCGCTTCGGCGCCGCGCGCGTGGACCGACTGATTCTCAAGCTCAACCCCTTCCGGGAGATCACCATGGACACCAACGAACCGGGAACGATCACCTTCAGCGAGAAGTTCGAGTTCGCCGCGATGCACAAACTCTGGAACGACAACTTCACCGACGAAGAGAACTTCGCCGTCTTCGGCAAGTGCGCCAACCCCACCGGACACGGGCACAACTACCTCGTCGAGGTCGCCGTCAAGCACGCCGTGGGCGGCCCCGATTTCCAGATCGGTCGCTTCGAGCAGGTGGTCGATACGGAGCTGATCGAATTCGTCGACCACAAGAACCTCAACGTCGACGTCCCCGAGTTCGGCCAGCGGATCCCCACCGTCGAGAACCTCGCCGCCTTCGCCTGGGAGCGCCTGGTGGGCAAGCTCGCCCCGGCTCAGCTCGACAGCGTCACCGTCTGGGAGTCCGACCGCACCTACTGCACCTACCGCGCCTGAGACCCCGGTCGCGACGGGTCGCCACGGGGCAAGCCGCCGGCCCCCTTCCATTCACACCATGGTTGTCATTCCCGCGCAGAGCCTGCCCTCAACTCTGATCGGGGTCCGGATTCCAGCCTGTCCCGTTTACCCCCTATCGGCGAACAGCCTGCGTGATGCGCACCGGGACAGAGGGAGAAGGGGCCTGGCACAAGCGGCGCCTGCAGCTTCTCTTACCACGCGCTGCAGATGGGCGTTGAGCCGGGCGATACTCCAGGTGGTGAACACATGACCATAAGCCAGAGGCCCTCGGCGCGGGGCGTCCTTGAGTCCCTGATGCCGAATCCCGTTGATCCTTGGGGGCCGACCGGAACACGGCGCGTCCTTGAGAGAGGCCATCCGGTGTTCGTTCCAGCGTCGTCGAATCTGCTGCAAACGCTGGCGCTGCCATGACGTGAGCTTGACCTCGATTCTCGGATACATGTCGGCGCCTCCTGGACGGGCTTCCAAGCCCACACCAAGAGATGTGTCGGCAACCCGATACGATTTGCTCGAACTCATTCAGATGGCCGCAGTGTCTCTCCCAATGGAGGTCTTCGTCTCCGCATGGCGCCCGGTCATGGAATCAATGGTTGAGTTCGTTCAATAGATTCGCCGGGGAAACGTGTCACTGAAATAAGGAAGAACGATAGACCGCAGCCGGCAAATCCTATCGTTGCTCAAGTCCCCTTCCGATATTACCGATACACCCTTCTATCATAGTTGTTTGGTGGACCAAGGAGAGGATGGCCGCAATGTCACGATACAGTCCGTCAGAACCTGCCTTGTTGCGCGCAGGCCCAGAACGCACAACCTCGCGCACGTCGAATTCCTATGCGTTCATACACTATCTAAGAGTCATAGCCGCTCTCGCGGTGGTTGTGACACACGTCTCGGTGAGGTACTTGGGCAATGCGGCGCCTCAGTCTTCGGGGTGGTGGCTGTCGACCTGTTGTGACGCCTTGAGCCGGTTCGCTGCTCCGCTGTTTGTGATCATCAGCGGCGCCCTTCTGCTGAATCCCGATAAGAACGAATCGTTGGGTGACTTCTACCGCAAGAGGGCGAGCCGTGTCGTTGTCCCTACGCTCGTATGGTCTGCGATCTACCTTGTCATCACGGGCCTTACGGACGGCACGCGCGGATTCGAAATGAAGCACCTCTTGTGGAAGGCCTGCACGGGCAAGCCCTATTACCACCTTTGGTTCATGTTCGTCATTGCCGGCCTGTATGTCTTCACGCCCTTTATGAGAACGATCACCCGACATGTCACCAGCAGACAGCTTTGGCTTCTGACAATTCTGACCTGCGTCGCCGCGTCGGTGGAGATGTTGCTCCATACGCGGCTGGAGAGCGGAGAGACGACCTTCGTCAGATTGTTCGTTCCCTTCGTAGGCGTCTATCTTCTGGGCCGCGCTCTGACCCAATCACCCGTGCGTGTCTCGCCCGCGAAGCTGGTTGGGGTGGTCCTGCTCACGGATATCGTTCTCTTGGTGCTGATCTCCGGCGCCACTGTCGCTATGGGAAAACGCCCAGCCTTCCTGACGCACAATCTCTTTCCCCTGGTCTACGCCAAAGCGGCGGTCCTGTTTCTCTTGTGCAGCGGTGTCAGCTTCCCTTCCCACTGCCGCGTCTCAAAGGTGTGCGGCGCCCTAGCGGTGCATTCATTCGGAATATATCTGATGCATCCTGCGGTTCTCCTATTGGTCCCGAACCGCGTGTTCCTCGGAAACGCCTGGGTGGGCATTCCTCTGATAACGAT
The DNA here is from genome assembly GCA_028277585.1 of Sedimentisphaerales bacterium. Taxonomy (GTDB): domain Bacteria; phylum Planctomycetota; class Phycisphaerae; order Sedimentisphaerales; family Anaerobacaceae; genus Anaerobaca. Next base: position 3,299 of record JANQFY010000056.1, on the reverse strand, counting down.
CTTTGCCTTCGCGGTGAGTTTCCTGCTCTCCACCGGCCTAAAGAGCATCCCATACGCGCGCGAGCTGGTCTAGAGGAATCGAAGGAGTGCAGCGTATCTTCTCGACGAAGGAACCAGAGGGGTCCGGTACTTCTTTGAGAAGAGAGCGTTCTTTCGAATGGCTGGTTCTGTGCTTGGGTTGGCGGTGTTGCAGCTAGACCGAAGCGAATGGCGTTGGGCGTTTGGGTGTATCACGGGCGGAATTGGGCGAACGGTCGGCTGCGAGTCTTTCGCAAGGACAGAGGCTTTTTCTTTTTTTTGACTTTGCATTGCAAAGTGCTTTATGGTAAGGTGGTCTCGGAAAGGAGGTGGCCCATGATTGCCGCCCACATTCACGACGCCCTGGCCCAAGTGCGGGAGTTGAAGCGGCGGGTCCTGAACGCCCAGCGGTTCACGGGCTATTCCGGTCGCGGGCGGGCCGCCGGCGGAACCGCCGCTCTCTTGGCCCCCCTGGTCCTGAGCGCCGCCTGGTATCCACAAACGCCGGCCGCCCATCTCGCGGGCTGGGCCGTGGTGTGCCTGTTTGCCCTCTTGGCCAACTACTCGGCCGTCCTGCACTGGTTTCTCTTCCACCCGGACGTCAAGCGGGACCCCCGCAAGCTCATGCCGACCGTACACGCGCTGCCCTCGCTGGCCGTCGGCGGCCTTCTGACCGGGGCGCTCATCCTGAGAGGGCAATACGACCTTCTGTTCGGCGTCTGGATGTGCCTCTTCGGCCTGACCAACCTCTCGGCCGGCCAGACCCTGCCCACCGCCATGCGTCCCCTGGGCTTCTTCTATATCGCCGGCGGCGCCGTCTGCCTGCTGACCCCGTGGGTCTCGGTCACCAACCCCTGGCCCATGGGCATCGTCTTCGGCGTGGGCGAATGGATCGGCGGTTTCATCTTTCACCGAAATCGCGTGCCCGACGCCTCCATCACGCACTTTCTTTGCCAGGGAGATCAGACCTGTGAACGTTCCGAGTGACAATCCCTATCTCCGCCTGGAGCGTATCTTCCACGAGCCGGGGCGGCTGACCATCATGACGAACCTGCTGGGCGCTCCCGACGGGCTGACCTTCAGCGAGTTGAAGGCCGCCTGTGACCTGACGGACGGCAATCTCAGTCGGCACTTGAAGGCTCTCGAAAAGGCCAAGGCCGTGACGGCCAAGAAACGCTTCGTCAAGAACCGCCCTCAGACCACCATCTTTCTCTCCAAAGCCGGTCGCGCCGATTTTCTTGCCTATCTCCAGGCCCTCGAAACCGTCCTCCTCGAGGCCGCCGCCAAGACCACGACCGGGAAAGAGAAGAAAGCGGCCCGCGTCTCCCTCTTCAGCCGTCACCTGGCCAAGGCTTAGCAGAACATGACTATGACAATGAAACAGAAGCGACCATTCTTGCCCATAGACTTTGCAATGCAAAGTACTTGCTGTCGCACATCTCTGTAAGGAGTTCGCCCATGGATACCGTCTGTACGCCCACACCAGCACCGGCCGAGGAGCAGCCCGTCGAAAGACCGCCGCAGGACATCGTGCATTGGATACTGGGCGTGTCACTCTTTCTGGGCATCGCCGCCGATGGTTTGTTGCGCGCCGTGCCATTCGGTCTCAACGCCGCGCTCTTCGTCGGCCTGCTGTGCCTGGCTCTGGCCTGGGGATGGCGACGCCACCAGGAGCACGCCCCCTGCTGGCACCTGCTCGGTCTGATGTTCCTGCTCGGCCTGTTCATGGCCTGGCGCGATTCGTCAGTTCTGCACGGGCTCAACGTCATGGCCATCCTGATGCTCCTGGCTCTCCTGACCGCGCGTCCAACCCGTCATGGTCTCCACACGACCACGCTGGCCTCTCTGTGCTGGAACATCACCTGTGGAGTGACCCAAGCCACCTACAGCCCGGTTTCGCTGTTTGGCCGGGAGACGGATTGGAAGCAAGCCTCCAAGAAGATCCAGACCCAGCACGGCCGACGCATCCTGTACGGGCTGGCGCTGGCGCTACCCTTGCTCCTGGTCTTCACCCTGCTGTTCACCGCGGCCGACGCCGTGTTCAAGCATATGATCGAAACGACAAGCAATCGCGTCGCGGATCTGATGCTCGACAATCAGTACCTGGCCAAACACGTCCTCTGGAGCCTTGTCTTCTTCGTCATGGCAATCCTCATCGTCCGACCCATGACCCTGGGCAAGAATTGGGAACAGACCGATGTCACACCCTCGCAGTCGTGGGCGCCGGGCCGTATCGAATTGTCCATCGCGATGGGGTCTGTCCTGGCGCTGTTTTGCGTATTCATCGTGATCCAGTTCCGCTATCTGTTCGGTGGCGATCAACTCATACGGACCATCCCGGGGTTGACCTACGCCACCTATGCGAGAAAGGGCTTCTTCGCCTTGCTGTGCGTGGTGCTCCTCGTCCACATCGTCCTGATGGCGGGCGCCTGGCTGGTCAAGGGCGCCGACCCGCGCACGGGACGGCTCTATCGCACGCTGGGGCTGGGCCTGGCGGTGTTGACGGGTTTCATCTTCGCGTCGGCCTTCTTTCGCATGCACCTCTACGTCCAGGCTTACGGCCTGACGCAACCGCGCTTCTACGCCGTCGCCATTCTGGTCTGGCTCGCCCTGGTCTTCCTGATCCTCATCGTCAGACTCGTGCGGCCCAACTGGTCCTTCTTCACCAGTGGCTATCTCTACAGTCTCTTGGTCATGCTGGTGCTCTTGAATATCTCCAACCCCGATGGCCTGATCGCCCGCGTCAACCTGCACCGCGTCACGGAGAACCAGACCCTCGACACCGAGTACCTGCAGAAGCTGAGCACCGACGCCATTCCCGCCATCCTCCGATACGATGAGCACCTGCCCGACGAGGATCGGGGCAGGACCGTGTCGGAGATCCTCCACGACCGAACAACCAACGCCACCGGCTGGCGCAGCTGGAACCTCAGCCGCGCCCGCGCCAGACGGCGGCTATTCGAAGACTAAGCCGCGGCCCTGCCCAAAGCCGCGGCCGCAAAGGTCTCAACCAAACCACGAAACCGAGACCACACGCCGCGGCCAACCCAAGAGCGGTGGGGAAAGAGGGAGCCCCACCGCTCATTGAAAACTCAAATTCTAAATAGAGGGGTTCGCCGAATAGAACGCTTTCTTGCCTACTTGAGGAATCTCATGTGGATGCAACCAAATAGACGATCTTCTGTAGCGACTGTCTTGGCAATCAAGTGTTTTTTGGTTTCCAGGTTTCATTTTTCTTGAGCATGATGTTCAAGGTCGTCAGGAGCTTTCTCATGGCGGCG
>JANQFY010000001.1 GCA_028277585.1 Sedimentisphaerales bacterium | reverse complement strand
TCCACGCGAATTGGTTTGCGTCTGCTCGACCACCCGATTGCCCAGGCCATGCTGGCTGAGGCTGTGGTACAACAGCACCGTCGCGTCGGCAATCGGCCTGCCCTTCTCATCCGTCACCCTTCCGGACGACTCGATAGCGTTGGGTTCAACCGGCACCGTCGCTGGTGACGTCGTCGGCGCCGTCCCGAGAAAGACATGGTCATCAAAGCTCGGATTCGCATCGAGCAACACGCGCCACTCGCGGCGGGAGACCCGATTCGTATCGACGTCGTTGGAACTGCGGTACTCCATTTCCAGAACGCTCGGGTACCAGAGCCCTTGGCGTGTTTGGTCAGCCCGCGCCACATGAAGACGCGAGACAACACCCAGGCCTTCCTGCTTCTTGACCTCCTCGATCCGCATGTCATCCTTGCCGGGATCGAACCAGTAATCCTCTTTGGCGGCATACTCCACGAACTGAACGCCCACCAGCCCTGAGCGGTTTGGATCATCCGGCAATAGTCGCACCTCACGTTTCAACTGAGAGGAGCCGGACCCAAGCCGCAAGTGGAGATTAGGCCAGATCAGGTTCGTCAGAGAATGGGTAAGGGGCGCCGGCGCGATCTTGAACTGGTCGGTTCGATGCTCATCGCGTATCATCTGGCCCCTGTCGCGGCGCCAGCGTACGGTTCGACGTCCATCGAAGAGCATCCGCCGCTCAAGCGCATTGGCATCGACGATTTCGAGGACCTGCTCGATGGTTAGATCCGGCCATTCGTCCTTGATCCGGGGATACAGCGTCCGGGGCGCGTCTGGGCGATCCTTGAAGTCGAATGCATGGTAGATGTCACAGCGTTTCCGATCGCCCTTTTGCCGTAGTACGGTTATCGCGCATGGTGCTCGACCGCCGCTCTGATTCACCCAGGACTCTAGAATGACCGCCAGGTGGTCTCCAACGCCCTGCTCGAACCGGTCTTGCAGGCGATCCATGAAAGCCAACGCAGGTCCTTCTTGCGGCCGAATGTCGAAGAGCGCAGCCTCACGCGATACGCCCAGGGCATAGATGTCCTCCGGACCTTGCTCGGGATAGTCGAACATCGTGATGGAGGTTCGCTCCCGACCATCGTGCACGACGGTCGTCTCCGTTCGGATCAGGAGGTTTCGCTCAACATCCCGGATATAGAGAACAGAGAGAGAATCGGAGCCGACCCCATAGTCCAAGCGGATGCGCTCCAGGCGCACACCGTCTTCGACCACTGGATTCCGCACCACGGGATTTCCTGCCTGCGCCGCCCTGTCAATCGCTTCGCTCAATTGCTCCAAGGGATTCCAGTGTGGAGCCACCCCATGGCTATCGTCCGCAAACGAGATCGCAATCTTGTTCGAATTGGGATTGTAGGCGTAACTCACATTCTCGGCGTAGTTCGCATAGACGATCTTGCCACCGGGCATTTTGCGGGCCCGGATACGCGCGTCGAAGTTCTCCCAGTACTCGTGTCGCCGACCCTCTCCTGCCGCGGACGTCTGAACGATGTGAATCCAGGGCTGGATCCGCATGGCTTCGAGTGTCTGAGCCAGTGGAACGGCGGGCGCGTTCGAAGGCAGCAGTGCGCGTCCGGCCAATAGGAGAAGGGCCAAGACAATGATAGCCGCGGCGGCGTATGTCACGCGCGACGCTCTGAAGAGCTTCGCGGTGGCAGATGATGGATTGAGAACGGGCTCGAAGGCATCACGGGTCAACGTCTCCATGACCGCCGTTTCGATGCCCGCCACCGCCGGCCGCATGGCGTCGGTGAACTCCGCCAGCAAGGCGTCATCGGCCCGCAAAGCCTCCAAAGCGGCGCGACAGTCCGCACAACCACTCAAATGGCGCTGCACCTCGGTCTCGCGTTCGCGCGACAATGTCCCTGACAGCAGATCGGGCAGCACGTCCCGGTATTGACTGCATTGCATGTTCATACGTGCTCCCCTTTCTCCGCCAAGAGTTTACGCAACTGTTTTCGCGCCCGACTGAGCCGCGTCTGGACCGCCGCCTGACTGATGTCGAGCGTCTCGGCTATGCTCTTCGTGCTGCGACCGTTGAAATAGAAAAGCAGCAGTGGCACGCGATAATCCTCGTGCAACTGGGCCAGGGCCGCCTCCAATCGGCGATAAGTCTCAGGGTCTCCTATCGGACTGCTCTGCCGCGGCTCCCTATCGACCACCTGTGTCTTGCGCCGCCGGATCAGGTCGACGCACGCCCGTCTGGCGATCTGGGCGATCCAATGGGCAAAGCGTTCCGAGTTCTGAAGATTGCCAATTCGCGTAAACCCCTTTAACAGCGTCTGCTGCGCCATGTCTTCGGCGTCGTGCTGGTTGCCCAGCATGCCCAGGCAAATGGCGAAGACACGGCTCGAATGCGCCTTGACCAGACCGGCATAGGCGCCCCTATCCCCGTTCCTGCACGAAATCACTAGAGTTTTCTCCGCTTTTGCGTCCACGATGAACTCCCAATTCCAGATTCTACCACCCAGGACGTAGGAAATCCCAGACCCTGACAGCCTTTCAGAAGAATTCCTGCAAATCCGCAGTGGGGCCGGGGCATCCAGATCCAGCGTTCGCCGGCGTCGGCCGCACGCCGGCGGTGGGAATTGCCCCCTAAGACGTTGGGATTGAACGCCAATTATGCTATTCTGGTACATATCGCGTATCGAAAAACCCCACCTTGGGAAACGAACGGGGAACGCCGGATGAGGAGTGTTGATGCAAAGTTCCAGTCCCTTGCCTTCCGCTATCTGCGTAAGCAGTGCAAGCGTCTGCTAACGCACGCCGAGGGCATCCGTGCCGAGGACGACATCGAACATGTGCATCAGGCGCGCGTGGCTTCCCGACGTCTGCGCACCGGACTGGGCGTCTTTGCCGAGGTGTTCCCCGCCAAGACCGTCCGGCGTTGGAACAAGCACCTCCGCCGACTCACCAAAGGACTCGGGGACGCCCGCGACAAGGACGTTCAGATCGCGTTCGTCGACGCGATCCTGGACAATCACCCTGCAGATCAGCGCCGGGAACTGCCCGGCTTGAAGCGTTTACACCTGCGCTTGAACCAACAGCGCGAAGCTGCCCAACCGCGTGTCATCGAGACACTGGACCAACTCGATGCGAGCGGGATACTCCCGGAGCTGCTGAACCAGACGGTCAAACGCAAGGCTTCGCGCGGCAAAGGCCGCAGGAAGACGGGAAACACGTTCGTCTGGAAACGCGCGGCCCGCGACATCTCCAAGACGCGCGACAAGCTGCTGAAGCTGGAGCCCTGTCTGGAGGACACCGAGGCGATCGAACAGCACCACGAGATGCGCCTGGCCGCCAAGAGGCTCCGGTATATGATGGAGATCTACAAGAGTGCGTTCGACGGGCGACTGAACGAACCGATCAAGGCGATCCGAGCCCTCCAGACACTTCTCGGTGACATCCACGACTGCGACGTCTGGGTCGTGTTCATCGAGCAATTCAGCGACGAGGAGCGCCAGCGATCGATCGATTTCTTCGGACACGCGCGGAACTTCGGGCGTGTGCGCGCAGGACTGGAGTTTCTCCGCGACCGGCAGATGGCGCGTCGGCTGGAGGCGTTTGAAGAGTTGGTAGTCCTCTGGAACGAGCTTCAGGACAACGGGCTGTGGGAGCGGCTCGAAGCCGTTCTGAAGGATCCCCGCGCATCGATTCCGTGGCCGTCAGACTCAACCACGACAGATCAAGTGGTCGAGCCAACTCTCGAGACGATCGAGGTAGCGCCAGATGAACTCTGCGGCCAGCGACGCGACATGGAGATGGAATCTACGCGGCGCGAGCCGCTTGAATCGCCTGAGGAAGCGGAAGCAGAGACGCCAGCGCCCGTCCCAGCTCCAAGCGAAGAAGCGGCTCCGGAGCCTTCGCTTGAGGACGAAGCGCCTGCCGCAAACCCGGAAATCGGACCCACCGAGGCAACTTCACCAACGTGCGGAGAGCCGCCGCCGGAAGACCACCCTGCCGCCCTTCAAGCGACAGGTGACGTCAGCCAAGGCGAAACGGCAACATGCGACTGTTGCGGACAGAACGGCGTGTTGCGGGACGATCTCGCTAGAATCGACTCGGGCCAATTGCTCTGCCCCGCCTGTCTCGACGCCTTCCAGGAGAAAATCGGGGGCAGTTGAGCAGACACGCCCAGAGAACCCGGCCGCAGGCGATCTCTCAACTCGGCTCAGCCGCCAGCGTCGGCTCAACGTTGGCCGACGCGCCGAGCTGCCGTTCCTTCATGCGGAAGTACACGATCGAGCAAAGCCCCAGCGCGATGCACAAAAACGCCGTGACATAGGTGATCTTCATAAACAACTGGAGCCAACTGATCGACCCCGATGTGAAGTTCTTGGCGAACATAATCGAGGTGCTGCCCAGATACCCGAACGCATCGGCGATATACAGGAGGAATCCAATATTGCTGCGGTAGCGGAACAGCGCGATCCACCGCTCAAAAAGAAATGCTTGGTACAGCATGTAGGCCAGGTACATGCTAAACCCGTTGAGGATCATCCAGACGACCGGATTCAGATTGGTGTAACGGAACAGCGCCGTGGTGATCAACAACAGCACGCCGGAGAATGTGATAAGGCCCAGGTTCAAGTAGAAGGCGAGTCGATTGCTCTGGATGAAGACCATCGACCCGACGATGACCAGGACACCGATGGCGATGGGAATCTCGGCGGTGGTGAGGACGTGCGGCGTGTCGGCATAGCCCAGGGCACTCCAGATCTCGACGGCGAAGTTGTCCCGCACGTCGCGAAAGACGGTCAGACAGATATAGATCGCTACCACCAGCACGATCCCCAGGGCAAAGGTCAGGAAGAACTGCCTGCGGGCCTGACCGTCCATCGGCACGCGCTTCGTGCGATGCGCTTCGTCGGCCTCTGAAGGCGCGGGGATGGCGCGGAGCATTAGAACGCCGACCACCAATGCGGGGATGAAGATCATGCCGGCCAGGAAAGGCATCCAAAACTCCGAGACGCCATAGTTCAACACGAGGGAGCGTCCCACGTTCTTGACGGCGCCGGACGCAACGATGAAGCTGCAGGCCATCCCGGCGCCCAGAAATTCCGTGTATCGCCGCCCCTCGAGAAAGCTGAAGACAATCCCCCAGATCATCCCGAGCGGTAGGCCGTTGAGAAACAGGAACAGGACATTGTAGGGTGTCGGCGTGATCGCGAAGAACAGCAGCGCCACCCACGCGATGCCGATCAGCACAACGATGCTCTTGATGCGGTAGGACGCCTTCAGCTCGGAGACGACCCGGATGCCGAGGAACTTCGAGAGCGTGTAGCCCAGCACCTGAGAGACGATCGCGATCACCTTGTAATCGATCCCCCAGATTGTCAGATCCGCGTAGGTGCCGGCGCTGAACGGCTTGCGGAAGGCGTACATGGCAAAGTAGGTGATGAAGGCCGCGGCGATTGCGTAGGCGCAGAAGTAAGCCTGGTTCGCGTTCTCCAACCGGCGTGAGATCTTCTGCGTCAGCGTCATAAAGCGGTCCCCTGTCCGTCCATCAGCGATGCACTCCCTTCGATAATGCGCCGCACTCACCATGGATCCGACTGTCCCACTGCTCCGAAACAACCGACCTACAACGGCAAGTATAGCAGGGTCGACGCGCCAGTGCTTGTTAAAACCACATTAATTCCCGCCGCCGGCCCCGTAGAATACGTCACAGGCACAGGGATTCCCCGTGACATTCGGCCCCGACTGTCACGCGCTCTGTCGCGAGAGACTCAGAAGCTCTGAGTTGCCTCAGAGCTTCTCGCGGATCGGGCTCAGACGCAGAACCGTGCCGGGACGGTTCAGGACGACGTAGACAAAACCGTCCAGGCCGCAGGCGACGTCACGGACGCGGCCGGCGTTCTTGAGGATCGTCTCCTGATGGATCACACGGTCGGCCGCGATGTCCAGCAGATCGACCTCCTCGTACTTCAGCGCGCCGACGAGCAGGCGGTTGCGCCATTTGGGGAATTTGTCGCCCCGATAGAAATCCAGGCCGCAGACCGCGATCGAAGGCTTCCAGTACAGGTTGGGCGTCTCCATGCCCGGCTTGCGCGTGAGTTTCGAGATCACCGTCCCGTTGTAGTTGAGTCCATAGGTCACCACGGGCCAGCCGTAGTTCAGTCCCTTGCTGATGAGGTTCAGCTCGTCGCCGCCCATCGGGCCGTGCTCGGTGTCCCAGACCCGCCCCGTCTCGGGGTGGACCGCCAGGCCCTGCGGGTTGCGGTGTCCGTAGCTGTAGATCGTGGGCAGCGCTCCGTCGCGACCAACGAACGGATTGTCCTTGGGAACGCGTCCATCCCGATGAATCCGGTGCATCTTGCCGTTAGGCCGACTCAGGTCCTGCGCCTGGTCCTGCGCGCCGCGATCGCCGATCGCGAAATAGAGATAGCCCGCCGGGTCGAACACGATCCGGCAACCGTAGTGGTGGCGCGTCGTGCCGTAGGTTTGGTGCGGCGCCTCGTAGATGACCTGCTGATCGATCCAGGCGTGGTTCGTCAGACGGCCCCGCACGATTCGCGTCATCGCGGGCGGCCTGTTCTGACCAGGCTTGGCCTTGAGCGCATGACTGTACGCCAGGTAGATCCAGCCGTTCCGCGCGTGGTTCGGATCGACCGCGACATCGAGCAGCCCACCTTGCCCTTCGTTGAGCACGACCGGCGTCCCGGCGATGGGCTCGGGACGCAGCCTGCCATTCTCCACCAGACGAACCCGGCCGGGCCGTTCGGTGATCAGGATGTGCTGCGGATCAATGAAGTCGATGCTCCACGGAACCTCGAGTCCCTCGGCGACGATGTCCACCTTGATGTGGTAGTCAATCGTCTCCAGTGTCTCCGGCGGAGGGGGCGGCGTCACGCCCGCCTCGCGCTCGGCGTCGTGCAAAAAGTCGATGATCAGATTGATCTGCCGATCGGTCAGCGTCGCTTCATAAGAGGGCATCCCCAGGTGCGGGATCCCGTGCTTGATGTTGCGAAAGACATACCCCCGCCCGGCTCCGAACTGCCAGACCGCATCCACCAGACTCTGGGCGTTGCCCCCCTGTAGCTTGGCCCCATGGCACGACGCGCACTTCTCCATGTACAGCGCCCGCCCATAAGGCACCCCCTCCTGTCCCCAGGCGTTCAGACCGACACCAAGGACCACCACAACACCCAGCAGCACAGCCCAACGCGACATGATGCGACCCCTTAAACCAACGAACCGCTTCAAGGACCTCGACAGTGTCGTCCCCGACACAGCATAGCCTATCGAAATCCGATCCAAAAGCAAGCCTTCGAATGGCAATGCACGCCAGTGGCACCGTTCTCTTGAGCCTCTGCATCTGGTACAATGGTCTTGCAGAATCGTGACGCCGGGAATGCGGTAAGGGAGTCACCTATGATTATTTCACCGGTCAGGACGTCTGTATTTGTAGAACGCCTCCAATCCGGACAAAGAACGAGGACGGCATGAAACGAAACAGCGAGACACGCCGCAAGTACACACGAGTCTTCGATTTCGCGTGTGGCTTCGCGGTAAGCCTCTTGCTCGCAATCCTATGTAACAGCAAGGGCTCTGATGTGTCCTTTCTCGATTTCCTTCTCTACGGTGGGCTGTGCGGTCTTCTCTGGATGCTGTTCGCTCGCCCCTTCTGGGCGTTCTTCCTCTCGGGAATGAAGCGTCAAGGATGGTCTCACTTCCCCGAGTTCGGAAAGGGAAGAAAGACGAAATGAAATGGATGAACCCATTGTGGCGCGACCCTGTCGGCTGGTCCGAGAAGGCTGCCAAAACGAAGCTTCGCGTGCTCGTCCTAACACTGATCCATCTGACGTCTATCCTTGTGGGACTCGCGTTCCTCTGCATCTTCATTTGCAGTCTGCCGGGACTTGCTGTTGACCGGTTCGACATCGTGATGGCGATGGTGATTGGCGGACTCCCGATTGTATGTATCAGTGTCACTTGCCCTGCTATGTATCTCTACGCCATGCACCGATTGCTGAAATTGCTCCGGGAGAAGGACACGCAGAACAAGCGCTCGGATGGGAGCAGCTAGCGTAGCCGCCTTGGAACGACAACGCCGAACGGCTGATGTGTCCTACACCTGTCATCCTGAGGCAGAGCCGAAGGATCCGGCCCGGACAGAAGACGCCGCTCTGAAGTGATAGAGCCATATCAACAACAAGAGACAGATGTCACATCAATCGAACATATCACCCTCCCGAACGTATACTTCGTTAGAGAGACATCCAGTACAATCTTGGATGTCGCGCGGAGGTCACATGAACCTGGTCACACCTAGAACGACGATTCGAAGACCCGTCCTCATCTTACTGATTGTCCTTCCGGCCGCTGTCGCGCAGGCCAACCCCCGCATTGACCCAACCTCGGTCGCCGCGACCTTTGTTGTCGTCCTGGCCGCTTTCTTCCTGGAGATACTCATCACCTCCGGGGTCTTGCTCTTCGCCGGCATGGCCGCGGTCCCGACGTTCGCCGCTCTGGTGTTGGGGAACGTTGGCAGCTACTTCGGCGTGTTGGGGCCCCTGGCGTTTCACTTCGAACTGCATATCGTCCTGGTCGAACTGGCTGTCGTAGCCGCCGAGACCGCCTTCATCAAGCTGATCAGTCTCCTGGCGCTCTTTCAGCAGGACCGTTTCATCGGGTTGAAATGGCGATATGCGTTCCTCGCCGCTCTACTGGGAAACGCAAGTTCGTACTACATAGGCACGTTGATGACGTGAACGTGTGGCAGCGTCAAGCGAAGCTTGGCGATGGTTCCTGCGGATTCTCATAACCCATCGCCAAGGTCTGCGCCCTTGAGGCTGCCACACGAATGTCTGACACAACAACTCGTCGCTATACCAGCAACGGCCGCCTAGACCTGGGTCAGATCGAAGCCGGGTCGGTACTGCTCCTGGACGAAGTGCTGGGCCTCGGGGGCGTTGGTGACTTTCATATTCGGGCCGTCCCAGAGGATCTTCTTCTTGGCGCGGATCGCGACGTCGCCGAGCAGGATGAACTCGGTCAGGCGGGCGCCGTAGCTGAAATCGCTGCACGCCTTCGGGCCGCCCTTGCAAGCGTCGAGCCAGTTGCGGTGATGGCCCGGGCTGCGGGGCAAGGTCCGCGGGGGCTTGCCGTACGCGCGCATCTTCGTTTCGGGAATGATGCGGGGCGAGCCGCTCCAGCCGCCG
>JANQFY010000419.1 GCA_028277585.1 Sedimentisphaerales bacterium | reverse complement strand
GTGACACCCCAGGAACTTGGCGGCGTCGGCCCACTTGTGGTGGTTGCGGACCACTTCGGCTCGCTGGGCGGCATCGGGTGCCCCAAGCGCGCCTTCCCGATCGTCCATGATCAGGAGGCTGCGGACGCCCACGTCTTCGGCTCGCTGCTTCATCTCGGCGAGATACGTCTTGTCGGTCGCTTTGTCGAAGAAGAACTGATTGACGTATTCCACTGCATCGATTTCGAAGTCCCGAGCGGTTTTGGCGAAATCCAGATTATCCAGTTTCGGCTCGGCGCGTCCGAACAGGTGTCGGTTCAGAGACCACTGCGCCAGTGAGATGCTAAACAGCGGCTTCTTGGCGCCGATATTCAGAGAACGGCATCCACCGGCCAGGATCGTGGCGGCAAGCGAACTGCAAAGGAAATCGCGGCGATTCAGCGATGAATGCGTCATTTCGAGGGCTCCTGTCAATCTCTCTCAAGTCACGGGCAACGAATGTGATCGTTAACCATCGGCGGTATTATACCCTAGGGATCAGCGCTGTCTATACGCTGAAACGAGGAAGTGGGACGCCGTACAGCAGGACAAGGGAGTCTTGGGGGGGGGCGGCGCCACGGAAAGGCTGGCACGTCGCGAGGGAGGAATTGCAGGCACGACAAGCATATGGTATACAATCAATTTCCTCAGCGCCTGACATAATAGGAAAGGAGTTTCTCGATGGAGCTATGTGAGCAGACCAGTCGTCGTTCCTTCCTGAGGGTCGGCACAATGACCTTAGCCAGTCTGGGAACGGTCGGTCCCTCGGCCTTGGCGGTCGAGCCCATCGCACGCAAGGGCCCGGCGCGACTTCAACTCAGCCTGGCCGCGTATTCGTTCCGCCAGCACTTCGGCAAAGCAAACCCGAAGTCCTTGGACATGTTTCAGTTCATCGATTTCTGCGCGCAGCACGGGTGTGTCGGGACGGAACTCACGAGCTACTACTTTCCTAAGGACTTGACGACCGACTATTTGCTGAACATCCGCAGGCATGCCTTTCTGTGTGGTATCGCGATCAGCGGCACAGCGGTCGGAAACACTTTCACCTATCGTCCCGGTTCCCAGCGGACGGATCAAATCGCCATGGTCAAGAGGTGGATCGACCACGCCGCCGTGATGGGGGCGCCGCATATCCGCATCTTCGCGGGAAAACGCCAGCAGGGCATGTTGCTGGCGGAAGCCAAGAAGCTCTGTGTCGCGGCGGTCGAAGAATGCGCCGACTACGCGGGGAGGAAGGGGATCTTCCTGGGGATCGAAAACCACGGGGGCATTGTTGCGGAGGCCGGGGATCTGCTGGACATCGTGCATGCCGTTAAGAGCCCCTGGGTCGGCATCAATCTCGATACGGGGAACTTTCACTCGGCAGATCCGTATGCGGACTTGGCGATGTGCGCCCCCTATGCCGTGAACGTACAGGTTAAGGTCGAAGTGCGACGTCAAGGGCAGGCCAAGCCGGAGCCGACGGATCTCGCGCGGATCGTGCAACTGCTCAGGGAGGCCGGCTACCAAGGCTACGTGGCGCTGGAATACGAGGCCAAGGCCGATCCCTGGACCCAGGTGCCAGTTTGGCTGGGCCGGATGAAAGAGGCGTTCTTACAGTGACACCGTCAACTGACGTTCCGATTGTGACAGATGCTATTCGAAAAGGAAGGGACTCCGCTATGAAAAGGTATCCTGCTGTTCTATTGCTTGTCGTCACGATGCTTTTTGTGCCGTTGCGGGTGGCCCGGTCGGATGTTGCGATTCCGAAGGTTAGCCCTGAAGACCGTATCTGTTTTGCGTTGTATACGGTCCATGACCGCGTTCTCAAGATGACGGCCCAGCTTTATCCGCTGGAAGCCGGAGACAGTCGCATAGCCACCTTACTGATCAAGAAGGACGGTAAATGGCAGGAAGTTGCCCAGACGCGTGTCACCGAGCTGGAGTACGGCAATCCTGCCAGGGACAGGACCTGGACTGCCCATTTCCGGGTGGAGAACTGGGACACCACGCGTGATTGGCGCTACCGCGTGAGTGCCCTGGAGGGCGTAGCGACCTATGAGGGGCTGATTCGGCGCGACCCGGTGGATAAGAGCACGATCAGTATCGCGGCGTTTACCGGCAATTCCATCTACAAGCCTCACGGTGGCGACATTCCCCGTACGGATATCGTGGCGAACATCAAGAAGCTGGATCCTGATCTTCTGTTCTTCTCGGGCGATCAGGTTTACGACCACAAGCACCACCTCGGGTACTGGCTGCGTTTCGGACGGGATTTCGGCGACGTCATCCGAGATCGGCCTACGGTGGCCATTCCTGACGATCATGATGTGGGGCAGGCCAACCTCTGGGGGGCCGGCGGCAAAGTGTCCCATACCGGCGCCGGTCACGACGGCGGTTACTTCATGCCCGCCGCGTACGTCAAGGCCGTGGAGATGGCGCAGACCTGGCATCTGCCGGACCCCTATGATCCCACTCCCATCGAGCAGGGCATTGGTGTCTACTACACCGACCTGAGATTGGGGCGCGTCGGCTTCGCGATCATCGAGGACCGGAAGTTCAAATCCGGGCCGCAGGGGCTGGTGCCGCAGCAGGGCCCGCGCCCCGATCATATTCAGAATCCGAACTACGACCCGCAGAGCGTGGACGTGGCCGGAGCTCAGCTTCTTGGTCCCCGTCAATTGACCTTCTTGCGGCAATGGGGCCAGGATTGGTGCGGTGTGGACATGAAAGCCGTTCTCTCGCAGACGATCTTCTGCGGCGGCGCCCATGTCCACGGCAAGATCGGCGGACGCCTGCATGCGGACATGGACTCCAACGGCTGGCCGCAGACGGGACGCAACAAGGCACTGGCGGAGATTCGCCGCTGTTTCGCGGTTCATATCGCCGGTGATCAACATTTGGCGACGATCTTTCACCATGGGATCGACGACTGGGAGGACGCCTGCTATTCGTTCTGCGTGCCTTCGATAGCCAATCTCTATTTGCGTTGGTGGGAGCCCTTGACACCGGGCCTGAATCGGCTTCCCGGGGCGCCGGCCTATTCGGGGCGTCACTTTGACGGCTTCCACAATCGCGTCACCTGCTTCGCGGCCGCCAACCCTTCCAAGGAACCGAACGGCGGGGGCAAGCTCACGACCCGCGCCGCCGGATTCGGCCTGGTCCGTTTCGACACCCGGAACCGCACGATTACCTTCAACTGCTGGCCGCGCAACGTCGATGTTTTGGATCCCACTGTCGATCAGTATCCCGGTTGGCCCAAGACCATACAGCAGACCGACAATTACGGTCGTCGCCCGATCGCTTATCTGCCGATTCTGCAGATCCAGGGCCGAACCAATCCGGTCGTTCAGATCATCGATGAATCGAATGACGAGGTGGTTTATGCCCTGCGTATCCTGGGCAACTGCTTCCGACCGAAAGTCTTTGGCAGGGGAGCTTACACTGTCGTCGTGGGTGAGGGGCGGGACCAGAAGACGTTGCGTGGCGTCAAGGCTCTTGCTTCTGACGAGCAGAGGATCATAGAAGTCGTCTTCGATGCACCGGGACAATGGTCATCGCTGTTCGATGGCAAGACCCTTGGGGGCTGGACCCAACGAAACGGGACAGCCACTTATCGCGTGGAAGGGAATGCGATTGTTGGCCGGACCACGGAAGGGAGCCCAAATTCGTTTCTCTGTAGCGACCAGGAGTACGGTGACTTCGATCTGACATTTGAGGTCAAGGTCGACAACGCCCTGAACTCCGGCGTTCAGATAAGGTCCCAGACGCGGGGCGGTTTCACCGGTCGTGTGAATGGGCCGCAGATCGAGATCGAGGCCAGCGGCGCCGGAGGTGCCGAGGCGGGCTATATCTACGGAGAAGCTGCCGGCGGATGGATGACGCCAAAAGAGAAGCTCGTGCCCCACAAGCATTTCAAGGATGGGCATTGGAATGCCTATCGCGTCCTGGCAAAGGGCCCCAGGATCAGAGTCTGGATCAACGACGTTTTGATCTCCGACCTGACCCATGAAGACAAATTCGAATCGCATCCGCGCGGCTTCCTGGGTCTGCAGGTTCACGGTATTCGCAAGGGAACGGGTCCGTACGAAGTCCGTTGGCGCAATCTCTACATCCGGGAGTTGGACAATTGATCGGTGACAAGGTCTTCAGGGGCATTGACCAACTCCTTGCCTGACGGCCGGCTTGGACTGCCCATGAGGGCTTACTCCTTATACTCTCTGAGGAGTCTGATGGTGTGACGGGTCAGCATGTGGTCGCCCCAGCGCCCGTGGCCGGGGACGACAACACGGGCCGCGGGATAGCGTTCGAGAACCTTCTGTACGGAATCCGGCCAGGCGGCCATATCCGCGTCGCCCGTGAAGCCGGGGGTTCTGGCGTTGGCCCCTTTGATCATACAGCCTCCAAAGAGGATGCCTCTGTTCTTGAAGTAGACTACGACGTTGTCACGCGTGTGCGACGGTCCCGGGAAATAGATTTCAATGGACTCTTCTCCGATCTGCAGCTGCAATCCTTCGTTCAACGGATAGAGTCGATTGGGGGGCACCAGAGGGGCCAGAAGGCCCTTCTGGTACTGTTCCCCGGCGCGTTCGTAGTAGGGCAGGACCATGGCGACGGTCCTGGGCCAGCATTCCTTGATGAGCTTGGGGGTTAGATCGGCCCCATAACAGGGGATGCCCTGGGCAATCAAATAGCCATTCCCCGCCAAGTTGTCGTTGTGAAAGCCCGTATTGATCTGAATCACGTTGGGATCGTTGTGCCGTTTCTTGAGCCACTGGTGCACCTGCTCGGTAGCCCTGTTAGTGAGTGGCGTGTCCGCCCACACGAAGGTATCAGTATCGCACTGCACCAAGAGGGAATTGCAGGCCCCGGGAAAACGATGAACGACCAGATAGACGCCCCGCTCGATGGTCTGAACGTTCAAGCCCGGGGCGATGGCAATGGGTTCTGCAGGTGTGTCGATGGCGGCCCAGATAATCGATGGCAGGCATAGGACCAGAAGAATACTTCGATTCATGATGCTTTCCTCTTGATGCAATTCATCCAGGGGTTCGTCTGGGGGCCGCAGGGCCCAGGTTCCAGGGGACGTCTTCGCCCCGCGGTTACGGCTGATGCAATTGATTCAATAAGAGGTACAAACCACTCTTGCCCGGCGCTACAATATCCACGTCACCGTCGTTGTCGATGTCCTGGGCCACGGTGTTGATCCCGAAGCCGACCTTACCGCCCTCGTGAACTACGTACTTGTCCCAACCCTTGCTGGCGGTATCGTACCGATACCAGTAGATGCACAGGGGATCGCCGCTGCCGGGATCATTGCCGTTATGGGCGCGGTAGCGCTTCCCCGTAATGAGATCGTCTCGCCCGTCCAGATCCAGATCGGCCATATACACGAAATGGGCCTGGGACCACGCGGTATCGATCGTGTGTTTGATCCACGTCCGGACGCCGCCTTCATCCGCGCTTTGTTCCAACCAGTACAAACCGTAGTCGTGGCCCATACCCCAGAGAATGTCGCTGTCGCCGTCCCCGTCGACATCCAGCACGAGGATAGGGACGCTCGCCACACCCAACTGAAACTCAGGATGCCAGACCCAGGGTCCGGATCGCTGCTGCAACCAGCCCTTGGGCGCGACAATGTCCATGCTCGTATCCCCGTCCACATCACCGGCTCCCAGTCCGTGCCCCTTCAATTCGGGTGGCAACACGTGTTCAATCCACCTCGTTGCGCAACCTTCACAGGTGGCCTCATACCAGGTGGGCCCGTTGTTAACGGCCGGCAAGATGTCCAGTTTGCCGTCTCCGCTGATATCGTACACCATGGCCGTTTCCATATTGCCGGGCGTGCCGATGTCAATGACCTGAAAAGGCTGCTCGGACTTGCCGGGGTTCTTCACCCAGAAGAGGGTCTTGTTGTGCCAGGCGGCGTTGATGACATCCATCCACCCGTCCCCGTCCACGTCATAGGGCAGGTTGGCGAAGTCGTAGTGATACTGACCTTGCTCCGGTACGTCCCGCACGAAGTGTTTGGTCCAGTTCGGCCCTTCGTACCAGAATCCTCCGCAGAAGATGTCGATCTTCCCATCACGGTTCACGTCGAGAAGCCCGGCCGCTTCGAAGCGGGAGGCTGCGTTGATTGTACGAACCTTGAAGCGAACCGGGCTCAATGGCCGCAGGGTGATGTCGCGATACCATGCCTCTGCCGGCGGCCCTGAGTGAATTTGCAGGCCGATGAGGCCCGTTTGTGTGATCCCGTCATCGGGCTCGGTGTAGTCGACCGTCTGGTGGCCGTTGATCCAGAGCTGGATACGACGATTCCGGCAGCGAATGCGATAGTCATTCCAGTCTGATTTCTTCAAGATGCGATCCAGATCGGCGCGATCCGGCCGAGCCAGGACTTTCCTCCTTCTGGATTCGTCATAGAGGCACCCCCAGTAGTGTTGCCCCATATCCGCCTGATACCCGATCATCTCATGGTCATCCGGTATTCGGCGGCTGCGAATCTGGATCCCTGCGTTGGCGTGCTTGAGATCCCCCAACAGCTTGACCTTTAACTGCATCTCGAAGTCGCGGTACTGACTGGTCGTGCACAGGAACACATTGTGGGGAATCGACTTCTCCAGCGACCCGGCCACGATAGCTCCATCCTCAATGCGGAACCACTGCGTGCTGCCTTCCCACCCCCGCAAGGATTGGCCGTCGAACAAGGTAACCGTCTCAGAGGGCCGTGGGCTCCGGTCCAGGGCAGATGCGATTCCGGATCCAATGGCAGAGATTGCGACGGCAAGGCTGAAAACCAGAACAAGACGCTGAGTCACGAACATAAGAGTCCCTTTCAATGTAGATCTGTGGCCGCTGGCATTGTACTCTGAAACGCTCTTGTGATAAAGGCTCTGACTTGAGCCGACACGGCGGGAGTGTGCTCTGACCATGCGCGGTTCACACTTGACTGTCGCCCGCCCTGTGATGATGGGCTCAAGAGAGGTCCTGGAGGTTTTCTTCTTGGACTGACCCGGCCCCTGGGTACAATGGACATCTGGTTCATTCGTTCATTTGGCAGTCACGAAGTCATCATCAGGTTAGCAGGAGTCTCTTATGGTCGACGCATCCGTGAATCGTAGAACCTTCATGACAGGCGCGCTGGCTGCCGGTCTGGGAATGCCTGCATTGGGGAGAGATGCGGTTCCGGCGAACGCCAAGAGCTATGTCTATCCGGAAACGGCGGAGTTCAGAGCATTGCGTGACGAACTCAGCACCCGGGGACTGACCCTCACCGATTTTCATATCCATATCCGCGGCGGAATGACCCCTGAGATGGCCGCGATTCGTGAGCGATCCGGGGGCGTCAAGAGTTGTGTGCTGGAGAACTTCGGCCGGGAGTGGCCATTGAAGAACAGCCGCATGCTCGACGTGTTCATCACCCAGTGTCGGAAAGTCAAAATCGAGGGAAAGCCCATCCGTGTCGGCATCCAGGTGAACGACCGCGATTGGTTCCAACAGATCGACAAAGCCACGTTTTCACGGCTGGACTATGCGCTCGCCGACACCATGATCATGGGCGTGACCAAGGAGGGCAAGCCGCAGAGGCTATGGGCGGAGGACGTCGTCATCAACGATCCAGACGCGTGGATGCAGAAGTACATGCGACACAATCTGCAAATCCTGGATGAACCGATCAGCATTCTGGCTAACCCAACCTATCTGCCCAAGTGCATTGCGCATCTCTACGACGCACTCTGGACGGATCAACGTATGGAGCAGGTCATTGCCAAGGCCATCAGCAGAGGCGTCGCCCTGGAGGTTCAGCTCGAAACGAAGTTTGCCCGAGAGCGATTCCTCCTGAAGGCAAGAAAGATGGGGGCGATCTTCTCTTTTGGCTCCAACAACTTCACAGAGAAGACCAAGCGCGTTGGCAACTGGCTCTCGGCGGTGCGCTTGCTGGACTTGCGGCAGAAAGACATACTGACGCACGCCCACAAGCCGGTCTACCCAGCGTGACCTGCTACCTGAGAACTGACGGGCTTTCGGGAAACGCTCCACTGACGCATCGCTCTGTTCTCTTCATTGGCCGAGTCGCCGTAGCCAATCGCCACGGCCGCAGAAACTGTTCTGGGCCTGCCAATAGCATGAGGCACTCTCCTGAGAGAAGGACAGCATGATGACGAGAGATTGTATCAGAACCGTACTGGCTTTGGTGGCCGGCGCCATGGCGGTCCTGGCAGCCCCAGGCACTGCCAGGGACATCCCCACAAAGCTGCCGGACCCTGACGGCAAACCGGCCGGCCTGGACAGGCCGGTCAAGGTGTTTGTTCTCCTGGGCCAATCCAACATGCTGGGCTTTGGCAGGCTCACGCCGGAAGATACGAACGGCACGCTGACCCATGCGGTGAAGTCCAAGTGCAAGTATCCCCATCTGGTGGACGAACAGGGCAACTGGACCGAGAGAAGCGATGTGCGGTACGTACAGGTCATGCACAGGAACGGCAAGATGTTGACCCTGCGCAACGAGTGGCTCACGGTCAAGGGCAATATCGGGCCGGAACTACAGTTCGGGCATATCATGGGGCACGTACTCGACGAACCGGTCCTCGTGCTCAAGTCTTGTATCGGCAATCGAAGTCTGGGCTGGGATCTCCAACCGCCTGGGAGTGAGCGGTTCGAGTTCGAGGGCAAGGTCTATGCGGGCTACAAGGAGTCCCCTCTGTCCTGGGACAAGGGCACTGAGCCCAAACCCATCAACTGGTATGCCGGTAAGCAGTACGATGACGACATTGCCAATGCCAAGAGGATCCTGGCCAACATTGGCGAGTACTATCCCGGAGCCAAGGACTACGAGGTGGCCGGATTCGTCTGGTGGCAGGGGCATAAGGATCAGAATCCGGCGCATGCCGGACGCTATGAGCAGAACCTGGTTCACCTGATCAAGAGCCTGCGTAGGGACTTCAATGCACCCCAGGCCAAGTTCGTCTTGGCCACCATTGCCTTTGGCGGATGGGATTTGGAGGGCCCCGGCCTGATCGTGGCCAAGGCCCAACTGGCCGTCAGTGGAGAGACCGGCAAATACCCGGAATTCCAAAGCAATGTCAGGACTGTGGAAGCCCGGGACTTCTGGCGTGACAAATCGGTTTCGCCCAGCGGTGCCGGCTATCACTACAACCACAACGCCCAGACCTATATGGACGTGGGCAACGCCCTGGGCTGGGCCATGGCGGATCTATTGGTCAACAAGGAGGATTCAGCAGAAGAGAAGACCACAACATCTGTCCGGACGTTGCAGAGCGAGTTCCGGAAACTCAAACTCGGTATGTTCATCCACTACAACATGGCCACCTACAAGAATGTCCAATGGGTCGAGGGCTATCCGAGTCCGGCCGAGTTCAATCCGGGCGGCAAAGTCGATACGGATGCCTGGGCCGACGCGGCTGTCTCTGCTGGCATGACCTACGCCGTGCTCACGGCCAAACATGTGGCGGGCTTCTGCCTGTGGGACAGTCAGTATACGACCTATGATGTCATGCACCCTGACTGCCCGTATCAGCAGGATCTGGTCGCGCAGTTCATCCGGTCCTTCAGAAGTCGGGGACTCAAGGTGGGGCTCTACTACTGCTGGCGCCACCCAGGATTCGGCGATCCCCGGAAGTACAAGGTGCTGCCGCCCGAATGCGATCCCGCGACCCATTCTCTGGAGGAGCAGATCACCTTCCAGAAGCGGCAGATCGCCGAACTGATCGAGAGGTACCCGGATGTGTTCTATATCTGGAACGACGCCCTGGACGATGTGATCATGCCTGCCCGAGCAGCCCAAGCCTTCATAAGAGGCCTGGGCCCTGACATACTCGCCAGTTCAAATTGGTGGGACTGGGGCAAGAAGGGCACGCCCTTCGTGGACGTTGCGGTCAAGGAAGTGAGACACTTCCCCGAGACCAACCAGGCGCCCGGGGAAACCTGCTGGAAACTGGAGCAGGGATGGTTCTGGAATGAAGGGGCCCGCTCTGCCAGCGCCAAGGCGATCATTGACCACATGGCCAAGGCCCACAGTCGCAATTCCAACTTCCTGCTCAACGTTGGCCCGGATCGACAGGGCAAGATCATCGAGTCGAGCGTGAAGACACTCGCTGAAATCGGAAGATTCTTGGATCAGGAATGACAGACGACGACATGGCGAGATACGATATGAGTATTCGCTCCAGGGCAATCCACTTGTTCCTGGGAACATTCATCGTATTGGTGCCCCAACTGGGCGCCATAGCCGGGCAAGACATCCCCATTGATGGTGCACAGTGGATCGCCAGGGACTCTGCCATTGCGTCGGGGGGCAAGAACTCTTCTCTCAAGATGCCGGGTCTTCACGTACACGGGAACAACTACCCCTCGGCTGAACTAAACGGACCATTGCCCATCTTTCGCAAGTCCTTCGTCCTGGAAGGCGCCGCCATTTCGAGGGCTCAAGTAGCGATCTGCGGTTTGGGCCAGTTCGAGTTGTCCATCAACGGCGCCAAGGTCGGAGACCACTTTCTCGATCCGCCCTGGTCCGACTATGCGGACACGTGTTACTACGTCACCTTCGATGTGACCGAACTGCTCAAGCCCGGGGAGAACGTGCTCGGGGTAATGCTGGGGCACGGCATGTACCATGTGCCGGGCGGCCGTTACACCAAGTTCGTCGGCTCCTTCGGACCGCCGAAGTTGGCCCTGTGCCTGGTGATCTCACAGGGCAATGAAGAGCACGTCATATCCAGCGATCCAACCTGGAAGACTGACGCCGGTCCGATCACGTTCAGTTGCATCTACGGGCCCATCGACCACCTGCACGGGCTTCCAGCGACGGTCGTCAAAGCCGGGTCTATCCCAACCGGGCTGCTCCTGGCGAGCATCGTAGTCCTCGCCCC
>JANQFY010000320.1 GCA_028277585.1 Sedimentisphaerales bacterium | reverse complement strand
GCGACTGGGGCTACCGCGGCAATACGAAGACGTCGATCCGCGAGATCAACTGCATGGGCGAAGCCTACAATGCGATGGCGCTGGGGCTCAAGGAGCAGCAGGAGAACCTACGGGTCTCCAACGAGAAACTGGAGGCCAGCAACAAGAGCTATGTGGATCTGATCGGCTTCGTGGCGCATGAATTGAAGGGGATTCTCGCCTCGGCGGTGATGAATGCGTACTCCGTTCGGGACGGCTTCCTGGGGATGGTGAATTTCAAGCAACGCAAGGCGATCGACTCGGTGACGCGGAACCTCGATTACCTTGACGCCACCGTCAAGAAGTTCCTCAACCTCGGACGCGTCGAGCGGGGCGAACTCGACATCCACAAGGCGAATCTGAATCTCAAGAAGGACGTCTTCGACGCTTCGATCAGCTCCTTGGATGCGGTCGCCTTCCGCAAGAACCTGGACATCGTCAACGAGATTAATCCCGACCTGGATGTGCAGGCGGATCCCGATCTGATGCAGATTGTCGCCAACAACCTGGTCGGCAACGCCATGAAGTACAGCCCCAAGACCGGGCGCATCTGCGTGACAGCCCGTCCGATCAACGGCAAAGTGGAGATCGACGTCTACAACGATTCGACGCCGATCAGCGACGAGCAGCGCGCCCGCCTGTTCCAGAAGTTCTCGCGGCTCGACAGTCCCGAGACCAAGCGGGTCAAGGGAACCGGGCTGGGCCTGTACATCACCAAGCAAATCATCGAAGGCCACGGTGGTACGATTCGCGTCGAACCGCG
Source organism: Sedimentisphaerales bacterium (assembly GCA_028277585.1). Lineage (GTDB taxonomy): Bacteria > Planctomycetota > Phycisphaerae > Sedimentisphaerales > Anaerobacaceae > Anaerobaca. The sequence goes on along the minus strand of JANQFY010000320.1, from coordinate 7,697 downwards.
GGAACACGGCAACTCGTTTGTATTCGAGATAGAGAGGAACTGAGAGGATGGTGATACCCCTGGGTCTGAGTCTGAACGAACAGCGTCTGCGCCCTTCTCTGGCGATCCGGGTGGGGGGCTCGACCGCGGTCGGTGACGGCTCGATGCAAACCCTAGGAATCAGACCCATGCAAGTTTCGGTTTCTGACACACGGAGAAAGGATGGAGATGCAATCACCTGTCGCTAACGCACTGGATATGGTGAGAAAGCAGCGGACCAGAGCGATCTGGAACCTGTTCGATACCAAGTTCAATGTGGATTATCGCATCACGGTTGGCTCGGCCACCTGCGAACATGCCGCAGGCAGTTTGTCGGTGTACGAGACCTTTCAATCCCTCATTGCGGAATCGGGGACGCCAGATATATCCGTCGGTCACGTTGGGTGCTCGGGGCGCTGTGACATGGAGCCGGTGGTCACGGTCATCAGCCGAGCGGCCATCCCGGTCAAGTATGTCAAAGTCACGCCCGAGATCGCCAAGCAGATCTTCGAACGTCACATCCTCAACAATGAGATCGTCGAAGACCATTCGATGCGCCATATCGAGGGGTGGGAGTACATTCGAACCATCGCCACGATTTCCGGCGCCCATGATGAAGGCAGCGACCTGGAAGATAAGCTCGTTGAGATGCTGGAAGAGCACGATCTGGCCAAGATGGTCTTCGTGAACCGCAGCCCCTATGGCGGCGAAGATCCCGAAGAGCCGTCCCTGCACATCTATCCGGATAACGTGACCTATCCGCAAATGAATGCGAAGAAGCTCGAGAAGGTGGTCCAGGAGCATCTTGGCAGGGACAAGATCGTCGCTGAGTTTCAGGACAATCAGTCCAAGGTGTCGAACCTCTTCATCCCCTTCTTCGGCGACGTGCATTTCTACGGCAAGCAGCTACGTATGGCGTTGCGAAACTGCGGCGTGATCGATCCGGAGTCCATCGACGAATACCTCTCCGTGCGGGGATACGAAGCGGTTGCCCGAACGATCGATTCCATGACGCCGGAAGAGGTCATCGAATCGGTCAAGAGATCCGGTCTTCGCGGGCGCGGCGGCGGCGGATTCCTGACGGCGAACAAATGGCATTTCGCGTCGCTCAATGATGCGAAAGAGAAGTTCATCATCTGCAATGCCGACGAAGGAGACCCCGGCGCTTTCATGGATCGCAGCATCATTGAAGGCGATCCCCACACGATCATCGAGGGGATGATCATCGCCGGATACGCGATGCAGGCGACCCAGGGGTTCGTGTACACCCGGGTGGAGTATCCGCTGGCGATCAAACGCCTGGAAATCGCGATCGAAGATGCCCGCCAACGCGGGTTCCTCGGCAAGAATCTCTTTGGCTCCGATTGGAGCTACGATATCGAAGTGCGTTTCGGAGCCGGCGCTTTCGTCTGCGGTGAAGAAACGGCTCTAATCCAGTCCATTGAGGGATTTCGCGGCGAGCCTCGCGAGAAGCCGCCTTTCCCGACCGACAGGGGACTATGGGGGTGCCCGACGGCCATCAACAATGTCGAGACCTTTGCCAATCTGCCGGTCATCCTGCTCGATGGAGATCAGTGGTTCAGCGCGATCGGGACGGGGCAGAGCAAAGGAACCAAGGTATTCGCCCTGGCTGGCAAGGTTCGCAACACCGGCTTGATCGAGGTTCCTATGGGGACCACGCTGCGCGAGATTATCTATGAGATCGGCGGCGGGATTATCGACGACAAGGCGTTCAAGGCGGTCCAGACCGGGGGGCCGGCCGGTGGTTGTCTTCCGGACGAATTCCTCGACACTTCGGTGGACTATGAGTCACTGAAAGAGGCCGGATCGATCATGGGCAGCGGTGGAATGATCGTCTTGGATGAGTCCACCTGCATGGTGGACGTCGCCAAGTTCTTCCTCGAATTCATGGTGGATGAATCGTGTGGTCAGTGCACACCGTGTCGCGCCGGCACGAAGATCATGCACGGTATTCTGGAGAAGATAACCAACGGTCAGGCCACGATGGATGATCTGCGGAAACTCGAAGAGATGTGCGATGTCGTGGCGCAGGCCTCGCTGTGCGGCCTGGGCAAATGCGCTCCCAATCCGGTCGTCAGCACCCTGCGCTATTTCAGACATGAGTACGAGGAGCACATCCTCGAGAGGAAGTGCCGCGCCGGCGCCTGCCACAATCTGATTCAGTACCGTGTCATCGCCGATGCCTGCGTCGGATGCGGCGCTTGCAGGCGCAAATGCCCGGCGCGGTGCATTCTCGGAGCGAAACGAGAGGCGCACGAGATCATTCAAGAGATGTGCATCAAATGCGGCAACTGCATGACGGCCTGCAAATTCGACGCCATCGAGAAAGGGGCGTTCATCGACGCCGAGGTGACATCATGACCACCCAGAATACATGCTCCTGTTCATCGTCCACACTACCCGAAGAGGTACGTCGCTTCGCCGAGGATCGCGTCGCCCAAAGCCGGGCGCGCAGCTTTTTAATTCCGACTTTGCACAAACTGCAAAACGCCGTCGGGTATCTCCGTGACGATCACATCGAGGAAATAGCTGAGCTGTTCGGGGTCACGCCCAATCAGGTCAAAGGGGTGGCGTCCTTCTACCACTTCTTCAGTTTCGAACCCAAAGGCGCCTGCCCCATTTCGGTTTGTACGGGGACGGCCTGTCACGTTCGCGGGGCGGCTGACGTGCTGGCCAAGATCATGAAGCTCCTCAAGATCGAGGATGGGGAGCGAACCGAAGACGGCTTGTTCTCCATCGGAGGCGCCCGCTGCGTGGGCATGTGCGCCTTGGCGCCGGTCGTCATCATCGGAGAGAAGGTGTACGGAAACGTCACTCCCGATCAGGTGGAGGATATGCTCAAGGAGCATGGGTTCAAAGGGGATGAAACATAGCACACCGGCAGTCATTATTCCTGCAATCAAAGGTTCAAAAGGATCGGATATGAGCGAGACCGTTACGCTTACCATAGACGGCAAAGACATCTCGGGCATCAAGGGTGAGACCATCGTTCAGGCTGCGAAACGCGCTGGGATCTATATACCGACGTTGTGCGATTTCGATGGCGTGACGTCCCCCGGCACCTGCCGTGTCTGCACGGTCAAGGTCGATGGCAGAGCCGCGGCGGCCTGCAAGACCCGCGTTGCAGAAGGCGCGGTCGTAGAATGCGATACGCCGGAACTCAACGAACTGCGCAAAATGCTCATTGAGATGCTCTTCGTAGAGGGCAATCATTTCTGCCCGGCCTGCGAGAAGAGCGGTAATTGCGATCTGCAGGCACTGGCCTATCGGTTCGCCATGATGGCGCCTCGTTTCGACTATGAATTCCCCGACCGGGAAATTGAGGCGCGGCCGAAGAAACTGATGATCGATAGAAATCGGTGCGTTCTTTGCCAACGCTGCGTCCAATCCATTCTTACGGAGAACGACGAACCGCTGTTTACCGTATCGAATCGGGGCAACAAGGCGATCATTGAGATCGACGTGAAGAAGGCTGACGGCATCGATGATGAACTCGCACAGAAGGCGATGGATATTTGCCCGGTCGGGGCCATCATCAGGAAACGAAAGGGCTTCTCCGAACCCATCGGGACCCGCAAATACGATAAGACCGTCATTGGCAGCGATATCCAGGGCTGAAGCCACCGTAGATGGAGGTCTGAATGAGCAAGAAAGTAGTCGCAACAACATCTCTGGCCGGTTGCTTCGGTTGTCATATGTCCTTGCTGGACATTGACGAGCGAATTCTCGACCTGATTGAACTTGTAGAGTTCAACAAATCCCCCATTGACGACATCAAGACCTTTACCAAACGATGCGATATTGGCTTGATCGAAGGCGGATGCTGCAACACCGAGAACGTGCACGTTCTGAAGTACTTTCGGGAGAACTGCGACACGCTGATCGCCTTTGGCGAGTGCGCGATCATGGGCGGGCTTCCCGCCATGCGTAATAACGTCGATCTCCAGGAATGTCTGGCCGAGGCCTATCTGACCGGGCCCACGACGCGAAACGCGAATCCGAAGAAGATCATTCCCAACGACGACGAGATTCCCCAGATTCTCAATCGTGTTGTTCCCTGTCAGGAAATCGTCAAGATCGATTACTACCTGCCGGGCTGTCCCCCCCGGGCGGATCTCATCTGGCTGGCGGTGTCGGCACTCGTCACGGGGAATCCGCTTGAACTGCCGTACGAAGTGATAAAGTTTGATTAATCCTCATAGAGATGGTTCATACACATGGGTAAGAAGATCACGATAGAGCCGGTAACCAGAGTCGAAGGTCACGGCAAAGTGACCATTCATCTGGATAATGATAACACCGTCACTGAGAGTCGGCTGCACATCGTCGAATTCCGAGGATTTGAACGATTCGTCCAGGGGCGGCCTTATTGGGAGGCCCCGGTCCTGGTTCAGCGTCTCTGCGGCATCTGCCCTGTCAGCCACCACCTGGCGGCCGCCAAGGCCATTGATGTCATTGTCGGCGCCGGCACCGGGGACGGTCTGACCGTTACCGCCGACAAGATGCGCCGGCTCATGCACTACGGGCAGATCTTCCAGTCGCATGCCTTGCATTTCTTCCACCTGTGTTCGCCGGACATTCTCTTCGGTGTGGATGGCGATCCGGCCGTTCGCAATGTCGTGGGTGTGGCGATGGAACACAAGGAATTGGCCGTACAGGGTGTTCTGATGCGCAAGTACGGGCAGGAGATCATCGCGGCGACAGCCGGAAAGAAGATTCATGGAACCGGCGCCATTCCCGGAGGCATCAACAAGAACCTCAGCATCGAGGAGCGGGACGCCTTTCTCAACGGAATAGAAGGGAATCCCCAGTTGACCGCAGACCAAATGGTTGATTGGTCGGAGACCGTCCTGGAGTTCTTCAAAGACTATCATAGAAAGAACAAGGATTTCATCGATGGGTTCGCTTCGTTTCCCTCGAGTCATCTAAGCATCGTGCGTGAGGACGGCGCCCTCGACCTGTATCATGGCGTCATTCGCGCGGTGGATGCTGAGGGCAATCGTTTGATTGACGACGTGGATTATCAGCAGTACGATACGATCATCTCTGAGGGTGTGAAGAAGTGGAGCTATATGAAGTTCCCGTACCTGACGGAACTGGGGCCTGAAAAGGGGTGGTATCGGGTTGGGCCCCTGGCCCGCCTGAATGTTTGCGACTTCATCGACACGCCGAGTGCGCAAAGGGAGTTCGAGGAATTCAGGGCGTACACCAAGGGAAAGCCCAACGGCATGAGCATGCATTATCACTGGGCCAGGCTGATAGAAATCCTGCACGCGGCCGAAAAAATGCGTGAACTGCTGCAGGATCCCGATCTGCAGGGTGAGGATCTGGTCGTGCAGGGCCGAAGGCAACCATCCGGGGTTGGCGTGATCGAAGCGCCGCGCGGTACTTTGTTCCACCACTACGATGTCGATCAAGACGATCAGATTACCATGTGCAACCTGATTGTCTCGACGACGAACAACAACGAACCGATGAATGCAGCGGTCAACGGGGCGGCCGTCTCGCATATACAGGGGCAGCCCGAAATCACTGAAGGCATGATGAACGCCGTCGAGGTTGCGATTCGCGCCTATGATCCTTGTTTGAGCTGTGCGACGCATGCTGTCGGCAAAATGCCTCTGGAAGTGAGCCTTGTGGATCGACAGGGCAACACGATCGCCGTCAAACAATCCAACATGTCAGTGTGAGCGTCAGTGCGATGTCAGAAGTTCTAGTTTACGGCTACGGCAATCCAGGACGCCAGGATGATGGTTTGGGGATCCGATTGGCCCAAGAGGTTCAGGATCGCCAATTCCAGAACGTCTCTGTCGATAGCAATTACCAACTCAATGCGGAAGATGCCCTTGCTATTTCGCAATACGATATCGTTGTTTTCGCAGACGCTTCCACGAATGAAATCGAGGGCTTCAGGTTTTCGGTTGTCCAACCTGCGGCCGACATTGCCTTTACGACTCATGCCATGGCGCCCGGGTCGGTGGTGGGCCTTTGTCATCAGCTCTATTGTGCGTTCCCCAAGGTCTACCTGCTGGAAATCAGAGGGTATGCTTGGGGGATGGCCGAAGGTCTAAGCCCGGAGGCAACGGACAATCTGTCGTTGGCGACGTCTTTTCTTTCGCCTTTAATCCAGAATCCTGTTGTGGAGCGGTTCGACCAAGCCGTTACAGTCTCGAGCTAGATGGTACGGCCAACGGAAAGGTCGGATTCGGTGACGATTCGACAGCGATCCGGGCCGGGCAGCAGGTATGGCTCTTCCAGAAGGTCGCGCGCCTCGACAGTGCCGAGAGCCAGCGCGTCAGAGGGATCGGTTGATCCCCGAGTCGGTCTTCGAGCAGCACCGTGATGAACATTCGTCTCGAGCCGAACATGAAAGGCAGTTCATTCGCATTCCAGATAGAAAGGAATTGAGTAAGATGCCGACACCGTTGGAACTGATCAAGAAGAAGCGGGCCGAGGCGGTCAGCCGGATCATCGGCAAGGGGTATCTCTCGACCAAGAGGGTGTACGTGGGGATGGCCACCTGCGAAATCGCCGCTGGCTCCAAGGACGTCATGGACGTGTTTCAGAAGGCCGTCAGTCACGGGCTGACCGACGTGTACCTCAGCCAGAAGGGCTGCGCCGGTCGCTGCAATCTCGAACCGACGGTCGAGGTGATCGAAGCCGGCAAGAGCCCGGTCAAATACGGCAAGGTGAACACCGAACGGGCCCAGCAGATCATCGACCGGCACCTCAAGAAGGGCGAGGTCATCGAAGAGTGGCTCATCGACTAGAAAGGAAAGACGCTGTGACTGCGACATATAGAATCATTGTCTGCGACGGCACTGCCTGCATCAACAGCGGGGCGCGGAAGCTGACGGCCCAGTTGAAAGAGCAACTGGAAAAGCACGGCCTGGCCGACCAGGTGACGATCAGCTTGTCGGGCTGTCTGGGGATGTGCGACAAGGGCCCGATCATGGTCGTCAATCCGGGCTACACGATCTACGGGGGGGTAACCGAAAACGATATCCCGGAGATCGTGGAGCAGCACCTGGTCAAAGGCGAGCCGATCGCGCGACTCGCGATCCAGGAGGACCACCTGTACAACCGGTTCTTCCGCGTCTTCGGCGATGCGAAGTTCTTCGGCCATCAGATGCGGATCACACTGCGGAACTGCGGCATTATCGATCCGGAGAGCATCGACGATTACCTGTCGCTGCGCGGTTACGAAGCGCTGGCCAAGGCGATCACGGACATGACGCCCGATCAGGTGGTCGACGAGGTCGAGGCGTCCGGCCTGCGAGGCCGCGGCGGCGCCGGGTTCCCCACCGGCTTGAAGTGGAAATTCACTGCGAGCCAGGAGGCGGATCAGAAGTACGTCATTTGCAACGCCGACGAGGGCGATCCCGGGGCGCTCATGGATCGCAGCGCGATCGAGGGCGACCCGCACACCATCGTCGAGGGGATGGCCATCGGTGGTTACGCCATCGGGGCCAGCAAAGGCATCGTTTATATCCGAGCAGAATACCCACTGGCCATCACGCGCATTACCAAGGCCATCGAAGACGCCCGCGCCCACGGTTTGCTGGGTGACAACATCCTCGGTTCGGACTTTTCGTTCGACATCGAGATCCGGCTGGGCGCTGGCGCCTTCGTCTGCGGCGAGGAAACCGCCCTGATCC
>JANQFY010000288.1 GCA_028277585.1 Sedimentisphaerales bacterium | reverse complement strand
CTTCGTCTTGATGATCTGAATCGACCGGGCGTTGTGACAATCCTTCAGGGCGGTCAACAGTTGGATTTGAAGGTCGTTCGAGGCCCGTTCGGCTTCGGCGTTCAACGCGCCGGCAAGCTCGTCGCCAGGAACGGAACGGACCGTCAGCAGCGCGACATCGCGGATCGCCTTGTCGTCAGAGCGCAACTGCTGAATCAGGAAGGGGACCCGGTCCGTCGTTCGCGCCATGATGGCGCCGCGCGTCGCGCCGATTCGATACGATGTCGGGACCTGGGCGTTTCGCACGGTGTCGTAGAGCACCTGCGCCGCTTGGGCTTGTCCCTCGTTCAGTTGTTGCTCGGCCGCCAGCAGGCACGCCGCGGCTGCGTCGTCACGGAAGGCCTTCGGGCCGGTGGTCATCGCTTGGCGGACCAGAGGGATCGCTTGGTCGCTGGCGATGCGTCCCAACGCCAGCAGTGCGGCTCTGACGACCTCGGGGTCGTCATGCCGGGCCAGTGACGCCAATGCGCCGACGGCCTGCTCATCACGCGTTGCCGCGATCGAGTTGATCACGCCAATCAGGAATTCCCCCTTTGCTTCACCCAGCGCGTCACGCAGCGCCGCCGGGGCCTCGGGGCCCGGTATCCGCTCGAGACCTGCGCGGGCGTAGACGCTGAGAACCTTGTCGTTGAGCAGCGAAGCCAGTGCGGGGACGGCTTCGTTCGTGCCGAACTCGCCCAATCGCTGGCAGGCGCGGGCTTTCTGGGTGACAGGGGCGTCGGACTCCAAGACTTCAATCCACTCTCGCGTTTTGTCAGCGTTCCCTGCAGAGGTGAAAGGCGCGACAATAAGCGAGCATCCGACGGTCAGAAGTATCAACGTGCGTTGTTTCAGCATGGTTATCTCTCTCTTCAGGTGAGATTGGTTTCAGACGTTGAAAGACCAGGGCTCGCGCGTGGCGCGGCTGATCCGGCGATTGGCCTCGGCGTCGTTCACGAATCGCTCTTTGACAGGGTCGAAGGTGACCTTGCGGCCCAATTCCCACGACATTTCGGCCGCGAAACAGGCGATGTGGGAGCGCCGCATGATGTTCTGATTGCAGACGGGCAGGGCCCTTGACTTGACGCAATCGAAGAAGTTTCGTCCATGACCGGCCGCACTGGTCCCCGGCTTCTTGAAGCGTCGCGCCTGGGTCTTCACCAGGCTCTCCGAGAGCACGATTTCTCCGTTGTCACCCGTCTCGACCCAGCCTTCATCGCCAATGTAGCGAACGGGACACGTCCCCGTCGACGTGCGATACTGGGGTGATCGGTCGCCAAACGGATCGGGGAGAAAATCGCAGACGAGCTTGACGCCGTTGGCGTAACGGCCAATGATCCCATCTTTGTTCGCCTCGTACTCGATGGGCATCGTGTGGTCCGATTGGTTAGCCCACTGACACAAATCCAGTGTGTGGGCGCCCCAGTCCAGGAAGTTCGCGGCGCCTTCGAAGTCGTAGTGCCCGCGCCATCGGCCCTGAAGGTACAGCTTGTTGAAAGGACGCCAGGGGCTGGGGCCTAGCCAGCGGTCCCAATCGCACACCTCACGGGGCGGTTCCGGTTCGGCCGGCAGCCAGTCGTAGGTTCGGCGGGGGACATAGACCGAGGCGTGCAATGTGTGGAGCCTTCCGAGGATGCCGCTTTGCGCCAGGTAAGCGGCATACTGGAAGTTCTCCTGGCTGCGCCGCTGGGTCCCCGCCTGGAAGACGCGTCCATAACGGTCGACCGCCTCGGCCAGCGCCTGGATCTCGCGGATCGTCATCCCGCACGGCTTTTCGCTGTAGACGTCCTTGCCCGCCTTCATCGCCAGAATGGAAGCCAGGGCGTGCCACCGGTCGCCCGTTGCGATCAGCATGGCGTCGATGTCCGGGCGGTCCAGCACTTCGAACATGTCGCGATGCATCGTGCAGTCCTGGTTTCCATAGTGCGTGTCGACCATCTCTTTGGCACGCCGGCGCCGGTCGCGCTGCACATCGCAGACCGCGACGAACTGGACGTCCTTTTCGGGCAGCATGACGCTTAGGTCGTATCGCCCACGCGGGCCGTGCCCGATCACACCGACTACGATTCGTTCGCTCGGCGCGACCGTTCCCGCTCGACCCAACGCTCGGGCCGGTACGAAGCAGGGGACCGCCAATGTGCCGCTCGCGGCGAGAGAGCGTTTCAGGAAACGACGACGGGAGATTCGCGATTGGCTCTGTTGGCTCGATGACTTCATGAAAGAACCGCCTTCCAAAATGACAGATGAGCACCTAGCTGGGACTTTCTATGGGCCATTAATGCCATACCAGGTCGGCCAGGGCAACCGCATTCTTCGCCAATCTCGCGCGGATGTCTTTGGAAGGGGGGATGCGTCCGGGTGGCGCAAAGAAGAAGGCCGAGCCCTGGGGCCCGGCCTCTGAATTGCTCTGGTAGTCGGTGTCTACCGATCGCCCATCGAGACGTAGTCGTCCGGAATAGTCAACTCGAAGAGGCTTGGGTCCAGTTCGACGTCCCACTGGAACTGATCCATGACGCACTCCGAAGTTATCGCTTCCCCTTCGGCCTCGCCGGATAGCTCGCCCTCAAACCGTACGGGATATCCTGTCGCCGCATCGACCCACAACTCCATGTGCACTTCCAGATTCTCGACCATTCCCGCCAGGGGCCCCATGACGGCCGGATCGCTCGTTTCCAGACCTTCGCACAGGACACCATCAACCATCGTCCTTTCCAGTTCTTTGTGCTCGGCCGCCAGGATCTTCTGCACGAGGTACTTCGGATTCGTCCAGTCCTCGTCGTTTTCCAGGAATCCTTCGTTCCCTCCCTCGTATCGTTTCGAAAGGTAGGTTCTGGTGGGGTGGAAGAGGACGCCGGAGATCATGGTTTTGGTGCTGGAGCAGTGAGTGCGTGTGATTTGCCCATCCTTATAGGCGTCGGTTCGGGAACCGGTGGGGCAGAAGTACTTGATGGCGTAATCAGAATCATCGGGTGACACCGAACTGGTTTCAGTGATGCGGAGGACAAGGCCGCAGGTGCCTTGGACCTTCTCGACGACCTCGGCCCAGACGACACCGGAACCAGAGTCAGTACTGATGAATTCAAACAATCCCAGGACAACGGCCGCGATGATGGCGGCTGCTACGGCTAGTTTGGTGATTGGACTTTTCATGATCGTTCTCCCTGCATGCGGCTGCGCGGCAGCCGGTTGTGGTTTACGTCGTTGCTGCTGTGTGCTCAGCAAACGTCCGAGGATTCGGTCGTGCGACTGCGCATCGACCGGGTGACGCAGATCCTGGACCATTCGCTCTATCTCGCGTGCACGTTTCATTTGTCCGCCTGTCCGTTTAACATGGACCGCAATTTGTCAATGCCGTACCGGTAGCGGCTTTCGGCCGTTTTGGGAGAGATGTCCTGCACTTCGGCAATCTCGCGGAACTTCAGTCCGGCCTGCAGATGAAGCAGCACGGCCTCCTGTTGTTCGTAGGGCAACTGGCCCAGGGCTGCGGAGAGTCGCTGTCGCTGCTCGCTCGCCATGGCCCTCTGCAGCGGGCCCGGCTGTTGCGCGGCGACGCGCTCGGCCAATTCCAGCGGGCCGGCGGCTCGTGTCCTGTCTCTCCGCATCAGGTCACGCGACCGATTGGCGACGCACTTGGCCAGATAGCCCTTGAGACTGCCCGTCAGTTCGAACGTCTCGATCGACTCGATGAACCGGATGAAAACGTCCTGCAGTACGTCCTCGGCCCGATCCGAGCGACCCAGCAGATTCGTCGCCAGCGTCAGCAGGTCGGCTTCGACCCGCCCGTAGAGCCGGCGCAACGCCCGGGGGCTGCCCCGTTTGAGTCGCCATAGCAGAATTCGATCATCGAGCATTTTCAAGTTGTCAAACCGACGTCAGAACCATCAACTACCACTAGTATAACGCAAGCCGGCTCCGCTTTCCTCTTGCCAAAATACCAATTCACTGCCGAAAGCGCACAGAAAAGGCCGAGCCCGGAATCGGCTCGGCCTCGTGGAAGCAATAGGCTGTGACGGTGCGTGATTAGACTTGCGTATGGTTGCCTCGGTCACTGCTTGCCGGGCGTGATGTCGAAGTAGTCGGCCGGCTTCTCTATTGTGAAGAGGCTTGGGTCTATCTCCACGTCCCACTGGAACTGATCCATGACACACTCCGAAGTCATCGCTTCCTCCACCGCTTAGAAGCAACGTTTTCGGTATCATCAATGTGGTTAGGCTTTGCGGAGAGTTTCGCCGGATTGCTTAGGTTTGTGCGGGTTTCCGGATAAAGGAGATGGGAATCCTTGCGGGCTGTTGCGCTCGTCGGCGGAAATCGGTTCAAGCACGCGCTGCTATCGCGCGACAATGAAGGGCCAGTCGTGGGGGTCATCGCGGTTGACCTCGTCTTTGCCCTTGCCGCCATGGTCCTGGCCGTCTTCAAAGACGCTGTAAAGGCGGTACCCGGGTTTGGCTCGGCGGTAACGGATCGGTCGGCTATCGAAGGGGTCGATGGGGGCTTGATCCAGATGGTCGGGGACCAGGGTCGCTAAGTCCTTCGGCAGGGCGCCTTTGGCCAGCCGGTATCGCTCGATGGCTACGGCCGTGCGGGCCATGTCGATGTCGGCTTGAAGACGCAGGTCCAGCTCAGCCGTGCGTGACAGGGCAGGCGCCAGCGTTTTGACGATTACATGCAGAAACCCCATATCCTCCAACGCGTCTCCGATCTGTCGAAACCGGGCCACACGCTGATCCCGAGGCAACTCGGAAGCTTCGATACCGGTGGCCATGTAGTCCAGGATGTCGGCTAGCCCAATGCGGCCCAGGATCGGGATGGAAGGTGTTCGAGCTCCGCCCCCGCCCATGAGTGACGGGTTCCGAATACACTCGATCGCGTAGCATCGTTCCGAGATCAAGGCCTGGGTGAAGTCACACGCCGCGCCGGCCTTGGTCAGCATCCGGTCGACCCTAACCAGTTGTTCGTCGCTGAGCGGCGTGGCACTCAAAGTCTGCTCCAAGCTACGCAGGCATACCGTAGTGCAAGCGATACGGACGCGATAGCTGATCAGGGCTGGCTCCCTCCGGACTGATCGGGCCAGGTGTAACCCATCGTCGATATAGGCAAGCGCCGCCTCGGCGTCACCCTGATGGGCGCTGAGGCGAGCCGCGGTGACCAGCAGGAATGCGCCTTGTCTGAGGTGCTCGAGACCCGGCAGCGGCAGCCCTCCCGCCATGTTCCAATCATAGTGGCAATGCTCGATCGCAGTGGCCTTTCTGAGCAGATCAAGCGTCTCCTTGTTGTCGGTCAGGTAATCCTCAATCGCCGAGACCATCGCCTCGGGAAGCGGCTGACCCCTCGGAGGCAATTGGCCCGACCCGGCATACGGCGTATTGGCCGAATCGGCAGGCTTGACATAGACAGCGAAAGCCTCTTCATACAGCGTCGCAGCGTTCTCGACCCCGGGCGGCAGTTGATTCATCTCGGACAGTTCGGCCAGGCTCGTCGGTTGACCCTGGGCCCGAATCTCGGCCAACTGCCGTTTGATGCTGCTGCCCGCGGCAACCATCCACAGAAGGACCGCCGCGATCAACAGGCCGAGCATCGCCAGCACCACATGCCAAGCCCGAAGTCCGCCACGTTTCCTTCTTGCCTCGTCCGTCATGTCACATACTCCAGAAAAACACGAGAAGAAGGGCCGGACCCTTGGGGCCCGGCCTCGGGAAGCCAAGCGCTTCGGTGGTCCTCTCCACCGGCTGCGATTACTTCGCGTCGGGTGTGATGTCGAAGTAGTCGGCCGGCTTCTCTATTGTGAAGAGACCTGGGTCAATCTCCACGTCCCACTGAAACTGGTCCATGACGCAGTCCGATTCGATGTGCTCTCCTTCGGCCTCAGCCGTGACCGTGCTTTCGAATCGGACGGGGTACTGCGTTTGGGCATCGACCCACAACTCCAAGTGCAGTTCTATGTGGTCGACCATTTCCACTAGTTCCGCCCCCATGACCGCCGGGTCGCTTGTTTCCAGACCTTCGCAGAGGACCCCGTCGATTGTCTTCTCGCCCAGTTCCCTGTGCTCAACTGACAGGATCTTCTGCACCAGATACTTCGGATTCGTCCAGTCCTCGTCCTTCTCCAGGAACCCTTCGATACCTTCCCAGTATTCGGTGGAGATGTAATTCTTGGTCTCGTGGTAGATGTAGGTAGAGGTCATGGTCTCGTAGTTGGAACAGTTCGAGCGTCTGATCTGCCCATTCTTGTAGGAATCGGTGCGCGAACCGACGGGGCTGAAGTACTTGATGATATAATCATCATTGGGCCCCATTGAACCGGTTCCCGTAATGCGAAGCGTGAGCCCGCTGCTGGCTTGTACCTTCTGGGCGACCTCGGCCCAGACGACGCCGGAGGGGCCTCCGGTGTCTGCGAATTCGAACAGTCCCAGGACGACGGCCGCGATGACGGCCGCCGCTACGGCTAGTTTGGTGATTGGATTCTTCATGATTGTTCTCCTGATGACGGGCTCGTGGTGAGCCGGCGTCGTGTCTTCGTCTTCTGCCTTCGCCTGCCGGACCCGGGTCAGGATGTGATCGTGCAGCGCCGGGTCGGGCGTGGCGTTCAGCTTCTTTCTGATAATCTCTTCGATATCTTCTATCGGTTCCATTCTTTGACCTCACCGTTCAGAGTGGACCGCAGTTTCTCCAGGCCGTACCGGTACCGGCTCAGAACCGTATTGATGGACGTCTCTTGCAGTTTCGCAATCTCGCGGAATCTCATGTCCGCCTTGAGCCGCAGCAGGATGACCTCCCGCTGCTCGTCGGGCAACTCCGTGACCGCGTGATTGAGCAACGTTGCTTGTTCGTCGAGAATGACCCTCTGATCGGGCCGCACGGACTGGCTTGGACGTTCGAAACGCCCGTGGTCCTGGGCGGCCCGTCGGCCGAGGCGCCGTCTGTGGTCTCGTACGCGGTTGACCACGCTCGTCGCCAAGTAGCCGCTCAGACTGCCTCGAACCTGGAAGTTCCGTCGGGACTGGGCGAAGGAGACGAATACGTCCTGGACGACGTCCTCCGCGACGCCAGCGTCGTTGAGCAGCCCCATCGCCAGGGTCAGCATCGGCGCGAGATACTTCTCGTAGATCCGCGTCAGCGCCTCGTCACTGCCCCGCTTGAACTTCCACTTGAGTACTTCATCCTCTAGCATCAGCCGTCCGACCCAGTTGCGCAATCTCAAGAACGATCATTCTCACAGTATACTACGTTTGGGTGGGCATTTTATTGTACATGTGACCACTTCTTTCCTGAAGAGAGAGTCAAGATGTCCTCCAAGCCACTTCATCGGCGCAAGAAGAAAGGCCGAACCTCCGCGGTTCGGCCTCTAGGATGCTACTCTATCTGAGCGTGTGGGTGACTACATCTGCTCGTAATCGGCTGGAATGTTCGGCTCGAACACTCCCGCGTCGAACACCACGTCCCATTGGAACTGATCATAGACCATGCTGCCACTGTGCTGGCCGGTGAATTCACTCTCCAGCAGAACGGGGTAGCCTGTCTCGACATCAACCCAGAGGCGTGCCAGGAGGCTATCGATTCTGAAGTCTGCGTCTGGGACGAGGGCCGGATCACTCGTTTCAAGGCCTTCGCAGAATACACCGTCAATCGTCTTGGGCTCGAGTTCCGTGTACTCGCAAGCCAGGAACTGTCGAACCCACCACCTGGGCTCCATGATGTTGGCGTGCTTCTGATTGCCTTTGTCTGTCAGGGTCATCTCCTCACGCACGTATCCCTTCTGGGCATGTACTAGAACCACCCGCTTGCCGGTCGCCCGGTTGTCGTACATGGTCAACCAGGGCTGACCTTTCTTGAAGCCCTCGGATCGATACTGGGTTGGTGACAGATAGGTGATTGAGTAGTCAGATCCCTCTGCATGTGCGTTCCTGTCGTTGGTCGCACGTTCTCGGAAGATGACACCGCGGCTGGCCTCCACTCTCTCGACGACTTCAGCCCAGACGACGCCGGACGTGCCGTTGGTGTCGATGAATTCGAACAGTCCCAATACGACCGCGGCGATGATCGCGGCGGCGATGGCTAGTTTGGCAATGGGGTTCTTCATAGTGATGCTCCTTAGGCTCGGGCGCGCCGCGCCCGGCGGTTGGTCGGTTTTCTTGTCGTGGGCGGTCAGTATTGTTTCCAGGACGCTCTCGTCCATGTTGGGACGGGTATCGACCGCCGCTCTTCGGAAAAACTGTCTTATGTCATCTGTCGGCTTCATGTTTCAACTCACCATTCAACATTGACCGCAGTCGTTTGATGCCGTACCGGTATCGGCCTTGTACGGTATTGATTGACACGTTCTGGATCTTTGCGATCTGTCGGAACGTGATGTTGCCTTCGACATGGAGCGCGACAACCTCACGCTGCTCGTACGGTATCTGCGCCATCGCGTCGCTCAGTTGGCGAAGTGCTTCGCTCAGCATGGCCCACTGCTCGGGCCGTCGAGAGTCACTCGTCAGGTCTTCGGCTTCGTCCAGGCTGCCCGTCTCACGCCGCTTCGTGTCCCGTCGGTGGTTGCGAATCCGGTTGGCGACGCACGTGAGCAGGTACTTCCGAAGATTGCCCGCCGGGCGAAGCCGCTGGGCCGATTGGGCGAATGTCACGAAGACATCCTGAACCACATCCTCAGCCGTATTGACGTCCCCAAGCAGGGCGACCGCAAGTTTGAGCAGATCGTTCTTGTACTTCGCGTAGATCCGGCGCAGGGGGTCCTTCTCGCCCAACTTGAACTTCCAGATCAGTACCGTATCTTCAATCATCGAAAGCAACGACTCTCAGAAAGATCTTTCTTCCTCTATAACACACCGACGTCGTCTCTGTTAGTATCGCCCGCGCAGGTTTTTTCCTTTCTCTCTCGCTGGCCTGCTTCGGCGCACAAAGAAGGCCGGACCCGAAACAGGCCCGGCCTCGTGGGAGCCAAGTGCGTCTGTTGCCTCTCCGCCCGCCGCGATTACCACTCGTCTGGGGATATGTCGATGTAGCCTGCCGGGACATCGGGCTCGAAGATCTGCTCATCCAGTTCGACATCCCACTGGAATTGGTCGGAGACCCATTTGAGTCGCTTCTGGCCGTCATCCCTGATGTGCTCACTCTCACATCGGACGGGGTAGCCCGTCTCGACGCTAACCCAAATCTGAGCAGTGAGACTGTCCGGCGGATTCCTCGTTCCGTAGAGGGCGGTGTCGGTCGTTTCGATTCCTTCGCAGAGCACGCCGTCGATGGTCTTCTGCCCCAACTCCCGGTGCTCAGTGGCCAGAAACCTCTCGATCATGTTGTTCGGATCGGCTATCCCAAGACTGTCCGGCATGTCCTTGGCATTGGTGTCTTGAACATAGGACTTGTGGCTGTGGTCGACTAGGATCACCGTCTTCGTGCCGCAGTCGTTGTACATGGTGTTGACGATCTGACCTCCTATGTATCTGTCGAGTCGCGCCTTGGTGCTGGAGTAGTGGTTGATGCTGAAGTCGACACGTTGGCTGTACGGGTCCGGTTCGATTTCTTCGGTCAGGCGGAAGATGACGCCGCGACTGGCCTGCACTCGCTGGGCCACCTCGGCCCAGACGACGCCGGAGCCGGAACTGGAGAATAGACTGATGCCGACCAGGACCGCGGCCACCAGCGCCGCGGCGATTGCCAATTTCGTAATGGGATTCTTCATGAGTATGCTCCTTGTCAGCGCCAGCGAACTCGCTGACGCGGTTCTTCCTGTGTGTTCATGCGCGTCGAGAACGGTATTTCGCATGTGGTCATAGGTCCGCTCGTCGGCACGCACGTCCAAATTGTCTCTGATGATGTCTTTCAACTTCTCGTTATCATTCATGGTCCATGTCACCATTTAGAAGGGCCCTGAGTTTGTTCAGGCCGTATCGGTATCGGCCGTGCACCGTGCTGATCGATACGCTCTGAATCCGGGCGATCTCGCGCAGTGTCATCTCGTGCTTGACCTTCAGGACGACGACCTCACGCTGCTCGCAGGGCAGTTGCGCCAGAGCGGCGCTGAGCCGTTCGCAGCGTTCGCTGTACACCAGCGTGCGGTCCGTTGCAGCCGAGCCGCCGGCCGTGGTCGCCAGGGCATCGATCCGCCGCTGTTGACTGCGTTTCCTGCGGGCGCGATCCCGCACGCGATTGACCACGCTGCGAGCCAGATAGGCCTTGAGGCTACCCTTGACTTCGAAGCCGTCTGTGCCCTGGGCGAACGAAACGAACACGTCCTGCACCACATCGTGAGCCTCGTGCGGGTCGTTCAGCAGGCCCATCGCCAGGCTGAGCAGGGCGTTGACGTACTTCTCATAGATTCGCGCCAGCGCCGCGCGACTGCCCCGCTTGAACCGCCACTTCAGCAACTCGTCTTCGATGATCCGCACGATAGAATCCAGATTCCCAAGAGCGCTCTTTCCGTATATCACGCATCCCGGCCCCCATTTTACACAATTGGCGCAAAAGAAAAGGCCGGACCTCCGCGGCCCGGCCTTTCCGGTTGGCTGGATTAGAGATGATCCTTCGGCTATTTCCTGCTTGCGACAGCTTCCTCCAGACTGGTGGGCAGCCCCAGTTTCTCGAGTTCCTCCGGTTCCACCAACTCGATGTGGCTGTCGAGGAACAACACGTTGGTTCCCTTGCCCAGGGCCAGCAAAGCCCGGTCGTAAGCGATGACCTTCGAGAGCGGATCGTCGATGGTGACCCCCGCTCCGAGGTACGCCACGTCCTGGACCATCCACTGATAGTATGCCTCGTCATCGACGCGGTCCCGCATCTCCTCAAGCGACTGAGGGAAGCGATCCTCATGGTCGTTGGCATAGATCAGCACGTCCCGCCCCAGGTCGCAGAGGTACTTGGCCGCCTGGTGAATCCGGCCCAATTCGGACTCCTCAGGGCTGGTGGGCAGACCGAGTTTCTCGAGTTCCTTCGGCTCCAGGAATTCGATATGGCTGTCGAGGAACAGCACGTTGGTTCCCTTACCCAGGGCCAGCAAGGCCCGGTCGTAAGCAATGACCAGCGAGAACGGATCGTCGGTGGTGACACGCGCCCCGAGGTACGCCACATCCCGGATCATCCATTGGTAGTACGCCTCGTCGTCGACGCGGTCCCGCATTTCCTCGAGCGACTGGGGGAACCGATCCTCGTGTTCGCCGGCGTAGATCAGCACATCCCGTCCGAGGTCGGCGAGGTAATCTCCTGACTGGTAGATCGGGGGCAATTCGACCTCTTCCGGATATCCTTCCTGCACCGTCCTGTAGCGGAACTGTACCGTCTGCTGCGAGGGATCCGCGTTCTGCATCTGCAGAATCCCGATGCTGCCTTCGCGTGTCTTGAAGGCATGAACGCGTTGCGACGAGCCCTGCTGACAGAAGACCGGGTCTCGGGATTCGTACATGACGCCGGCGGTGGCGTGACGAACGAGCAGGGCGCGGGCAACCACCCAGGAATGGGGACCCAGGTCCTTCACGGCCAACCCGGTGCCGACCAGAGCACCACCGTCGTCTGTCACCTGTGCGATGGCGTCGATCCCATGGCGCTGGAGCCAATCCAGCAGGGCTTCGGGGGTTGCTTTCATGACGTTCGCTGGAATCACGCTTGTCTGTCCCGTATCGAAGTCGATTGCACAGGCCTGTGCCGTCGGGTTCTCCGAGTCGGCATGTGCCAGTGTCACAACCTGCGCCGGACCGTATCCGGGCAAGGTCGCGTCTTCGACCTGCCACTGTAGCTGCGCCTTGTTCTCATCGTATTCGCCGATCTGGATAACCGCCAGGTTCCCCTCGCTGGTCAGGATGGCGGCGAATCGACTTTGACTGGCTGAGACGCTCGTGGTGGTGCTGTCCGGCATCTCGGCCAGCATGGAATGGGCCCACAACAGGGCCTGATCCGGCCTGGGCTGACGCTTCGAGGGCGTGCAGAGCCGCAGGGACGAGCCGGGCATGATCCTGAGCGTGCCGCCGTTCTCCCCGTCCCAGGTTATGTCGAAATCCCCCGGCTCGGGTTGTTGCAGGGGAATCGCCCCCTTGGGGTCCAGATCCAGGGCCATATCGGCCTGGATCTCGGCGCTGAAGGCGTAAGTCTTCTCGGGTTCGGTGCGGGTCAGTCGTTCGACGCCCACCGCCAGGGCGGCCCCGACGACTACGGCCGCGAGGGCCATTCTTGTGATCTTACTGTTCATGAGAATCCTCCACACGCGGGTATTGCCGCGTATCTCTATCGTGGTTTGTGCTTCGTGCTGTCGCTGCGCCATGCCTTTCCACAGACGCTTGTCCATGTCCGGCCCGGCGGCGAACGACATGTGTTTCACGGCGTTCTCTATATCCTCTGCGGGTCTCATGGTTTCAGTCTCCCATTCAAGCTCGACCGCAGTTTCTGTAGGCCGTACCGGTAGCGGCCCTTGGCGGTGCTCACGGAGATCTCCTGGTGTTTGGCGATCTGTCGGAACGTCATCGCGGCGTTCAGGTGCAACGCGATGGCCTCTCGCTGCTCGTAGGGCAGAGTCGCCAGCGCGGCGCTGATCAGTTTCGAACGCTCATCTGCCACCATTCGCGTCACAGGTGCTTCGCTATCGCAAGCGATATCCACTTCGGCGTTGAGCCTGCTCGGCTGATGCCTCCTGCCTCGCAAGCGGTCTTTCGCCCGGTTGGCGACGCAGGTATTCAGATAGCTCTTCAGGTTGCCCCGCAAGCGAAACCCATTGGCCGACTGCGCGAAGGTCGCGAACACGTCGTGGACCACGTCCTCGGCGCCGTGACTGTCGTTCAGCAGCGCCATCGCCAGCGTCAGCAGGGCGTCGCGGTACTTCTCATAGATCCGTCGCAACGCTTGGTTGCTGCCGCCTTTGAAAGCAATCTTCAGCCATTCGTCTTCAAGCATCAATTCACGCCATACACCATGTCACAACGATCGCCGTTCACTATTATCACGATAGAAGGGCCCGTTTGGACATAAGAAATCCGCACAATCTCCGGGCGCCGTCGGAAATCGACGGTTCGAAAGCATCGCGGGAGATTCGCAGGCAGGATCAGGCACGGTGTTCGGCGAGGCCCAGGGCCAGGAGCGAGATATCGTCCTTGGTGGTGGTCCCCCCGCCGAATTGCTTGAGTGATTCGATGATTCCGTCCAGGGCAGCCTCCAGCGTCTCGTAGCGGCCGGTCGCGAAGGCTTGTTGCAGCCCTTCGGTCTCATATTGCCGGCCCTGCTCGTCGTAGGCGTCCGTGGCGCCATCGGTGTAGAGCAGTAGTCGCTCGCCGGCCTTCAGCTCGATCGTATCGCTGACGAAATGAGGTTCGGACACGAGGCCGACCGGGAACTGGTCGCGGCGAATCTCGCGGACGTCGCCCGTTTCGTCGAGCAGCAGAAGGGGAGGGTGACCCGCCGAGACGTAGTTGAAGGTCGCCGTTTCCGTGTTGAGAACGCCATAGACCATGGTGAAGAACTGGCCCGTCCGATCGTCGAAGGGAAACTGTTGATTCAGCCTCTCAGCAACGATCTGGGGCGGCGTGATGGTTCGTCTGGATGGCTCCGTTGGTGAAGGCGTGTAGAGGACCGACTGGCCGGGCAGAGGCAGCAGGGTGCGACTCAGCGCCGCCGAGAGCAGCGCCGCGGCCGCCCCGTGACCGCTGACGTCGATGATGTACAGGCCGATGCGGGTCTCGTCGAGTCGGAAGCAATTGAGCGTGTCGCCAGCCAGTTCGTCACACGGCTGATAGCGCCAGGCGAACTCCCAGCCCGGCGCTTCGGGGCCCGTGCGGGGCAGCATCGCCTGTTGCACCTTGGCGGCCGCCAGAAGATTGTTTCTCATTCGCGCGTTGGCCAGGCGCAGCGCCTCCTCAGCGTCTCGCCGGGCGGTGACATCGGACTGAACGCCAATGAAGTGCGTGACGTGCCCGTGCCGGTTGCGCACGGGCGTGATGGAGAGACGATTCCAGAAGGACGATCCATCCCGGCGGTAGTTGAGGATCTCGACGGTGCATTCGGTTTCTTCGATGACCGCTCGCTGAATGATCGCCGCGGCCTCGGGATCGGTGTCGGGGCCTTGCAGGAAACGACAATTCTTGCCCAGCACCGCCGCTGCTGAGTATCCCGTGATGCGTTCGAAACCCGAGTTCACGTAGATGAGCGGATTGTCGGGCAAGGATGGATCGCTGATCGTGATGCCTTCAGCCGCCGCGGCCAGGGCGCGATCCTTCAAATCGAGCGGCACCCCCTCGCGCGTTTCACAGGTTACCTCGGTTGTCTCTTCCCCATATTCCATGGGCCTTCTCCCCTGGATCGGCCGGCGTGTCATTCGACCGGGATCAACACCTCATTGCGTCGGAGGAACCACAATTGGAACGGCGGGTCGTAGCGGGCGAAGACCTCGGCGCCGGCGGCTTTCAACCCACGTTCGTCAACGAACTGCTTCAGGGCGTCCCGTTTCTCCTCGTACCGTTTGCGGCTCCACGTTCCCGAATAGCGGATTGCGGCGATCTTCCTTTCGGGGATTCCTCGCAGTTGCACGCTCTCGTCGAGTGGTTCGGGTAGCGTGGCGAGTGTGTACTGGGCCGGCATGAGGAAACTGACTGTGTAGCCCGTGCCGGTCTGGACCTGTTCGACCGGGGCCGTCATGGCGATCTTCTCGGCCGTCTTCTGTTGCTCGACCGGCGCTGTCATCGCGATGGATTGCCTGGAGCGGTTATCTCCGGAAATATAGCCGTAGAGCCGGCGAAATGCGGCGTTGCCCGCCTCGTCGAAATCGCTCTCCACGACCGTCTCGGCGACAATCTGTGGGGCGTACTGTCGGATCTCGAACGCGCCCTGTTTCTCCAGAACGGTGTACTTCGCCTTCTCGATGCCGATCAGGCTACACGAACCCAGGATCAGGGCGGTTGTCAACAGACCCGCGATCAGCAGCAGTCCTCGTTTGCGATTCATGCGCGTCCATCCTCAGTAGAAGCTTCGACACACGTCATCCAACGAACTACGCCTCTTCTACTGTGCCAAGACCCGCGCTGTTCAGGTCCCTTTCGCCGGACTAAGGTTTCACGTCTGCCGTTGGGTCAAAGATGCCGCGCTTCTTGAGCTCTTTGGGTCCCAAGAACGCCGCGCAGGGATCGCTGTATAGGACGTACGTGCCCTTGCCTCTGGCGGCCAAGGTCTTGTCATAGGCGACCGGCACGGAGGGGTCGCCGCCCATTTGGGTGTCCTTGCCGAGGTATGCGACGTTGTCGACGAGCCACTGGTAGTCCTGCCCGCACTCCTCGACGTATTCCTTCAGTTCGCTCAGCGTATCCGGCAACTCACTCAAGGTGTCTGGCTGGGTCTTGTGGTGGCGCTGGGCGTATCTCATCAGGACAATGGCGAATCGCATCAGCCTGTCCTCGGATTCGGCGAGCCTCTGCTCCTCGGTATCGATGGTTGCGGCCGACAAGCCGTACTGGGATAATCTGCTGGGCTCTATGAACTCAGCGTGACCATCGCGAAACACGCCGTAAGTGCCCTTGCCGGTCGCCAGCAGGGTCTTGTCGTAGGCGATCAGGGTTTCGGGTGGATCGTCACCGACTCTGCCGGCCCCCACGTATCCGACGTTCTCGAGAATCCACTGGAAGTCCTGATCGCACTGCGCCGCGTAGTCCTTCAGTTCGTGGATCGTATCGGGGTACTTCCAGTCGTGTTCCTGGGCGTATATCCACGCCATCAGGCCGAAGTGCTTCAGCTTCTTGACCGACAGGGCGAGCCTCTGGGATTCCAGGTCGTCCTCGGTTGTCGTTTCGATGATACTGGCGGTATCGTCGGCAACCATTCTCCAACGAAACTGAACGGTCTGTTCGGTCGCATCGATCGTCAGTATTTGCAGCATGCCGATCCCACCCTCGCGGGTCTTGAAGGGAAAGGCGAACTGGTAGCTGTCCTCCTGGTAGAGCAGGGGCCTGCGGGGCTGGAACGAAGAGGCGGCCATCTCCTCCCGCAGGTCGACCGCGCTGGTTCCGGCCCAGGAGCCTGGAGACCAGGTCCAGAAGACCAAACCGACGCCGACCAGGCCCCAGCCTTCCTCCGTCTTGCGGGCGACTGCATCGATGCCGTTCTGTTCCAGCCAGCTCAGCATCTCGACTGCTGGCATGCTCAGTACGTCAGCCGGAATGCTCAGAATCCGCCCCGTATCGAGATCGACCGCGCCGTTCTCTGTTACGCTACCCTGAGGGTCGACGACCTGTAGCGTCAGGGTCTTAATAGGACCATATCCTGGGGTGACGGCTTCCTCGATGCGCCATCGGAGCCATGCGTGCGTTTCTCTGTGACCGGCAATGTCAATCACCGCCAGGTTCCCTTCGCTGGTCAGCACGATCGCGAACGGTTGGCGCTTGGTCGCTGCGACGCGGGAGGCGGTGCTCTCCTGCAGTTCGGTCAGATGGGAGTAGGCCCACGAAATCACGCTATCCCACTGAGGTTCGATGAGCGGGCAGGCCAGGATTCGCAACGAGGAGCCGGATAGAATCTGCAACGCGCCCCCGTCTTCACTGCTCCAGGTTACGTCGAAATCCCCCGGCTGGGCCGTTCGTAACGGCAGGGCGGCTGCGGGGTCCAAATCGAGCGCCATGTCGGTGCGGATCTGGGCGCTAAACGCTTGCACCTGGCTTGGCTTGGTGCGCGTCAGTCGTTCGACGCCCACCGCCAGGGCGGCTAAGACCACCACGGCTGCGACGGCCAGTCTTGCGATCTTGCTGTTCATGAGAATTCTCCACACGCGGGTCTCGCCGCGTCTCTCTGTCGTTGTTTGCGCTTGGTGAAGCTGGCCGGCAATGTCACTCCACAGCCGGCGACGCATTTCCTCGGGGGCGTCACAGCCGGTTTTGCGGACCATTTTCTCTATGCTGTCAGCGGGACGCATCTTCGAGTCTCCCGTTCAGGATTGACCTTAGCTTGTCGATGCCGCGTCGGTAGCGGGCCTGCACGGCCACGTAGGAAGCCTTCTGAATCCTGGCGATTTGCCTGAGGCTCATCCCGGCCTGGAGACGCAGCGCGATCACCTCACGCTGCTCATCCGGGATTTGAGCCAGCGCCTCGTAGACCTGGCGGGCCTGCTCGGCGCAGATCAGCGTCTCCTCGGGTGGTTCCGCCTCGTGGTTCGGCGCTGTCGCGACCTCGCGTCGAGCCGCGTGGCTCTTGCCGGCCCGCAACCGGTCCCGGGCCCGGTTGGCTACGCACGTCACCAGGTAGTGCTTCAGGTTCCCGCGTACGCTAAACTTCTCGGGCGACCGGGCGAGCGAGACGAAGACATCGTGCACAATGTCCTCGGCCGCGTGGGCATCATTGAGAAACGTCATCGCCACACTGAGCATGGTGTTGAGGTATTTCTCGTAGATCCGCCGCAGCGCCTCTTCGCTGCCCAGCTTGAACCGCAATTTCAGAAGCTCGTCTTCGATCATGAGCCGTCCAACATAATTCGGAACGATCGTCCTTTCCCTATTATCACGACTACCAGGGTTGGACTAATACTGCAAATGTTCATTATTCCATGTCAGTTTGAAGGAAATTCCGCGAGCGCAAAGAAAAAGCCGGGCCTTCGCGACCCGGCTGGTATGATACGTGGTGGTTCGAATTCACTTGGTCTTGGGCTTGCCCACGGACCAGACGATCTTCGTCCCGTCATTGAGGATGTACTGCTGCTTCTGGAACACGAAGGGGCGACCCTCAACGTCCTCTTCGTATGTGCCCAGGCTTTCCCCTGGCCCAGTGTCTCTCAGTTGGAGCCATTCTTCCCATTGGGCATCATCCAGGGTATACGTTCCTGCGACACCTTCCTGCATCTCCATGGTCCGGCCGTCGGAAAGGGTATACTTGTACAAGTGCTTTCTCCTTTCCAGGTGACCATTCACTATCTGCTCGGTGACTCTGATCAACTCTCTCTGGCCCTGCTGCGCCAGAGCGTCGACTTCCGCCAAGTCCTTCTTGCTCTGCTCCACATCGGTCACTTCTTCGTCATCCATCGTCACCACGCGCTGGCCGTCATCACTGATGAAATGATGGACGCCGTCGCCCCGGCCCATATAGAAATACCTGCCGGCCGTCACGGCCGCGATCGCGCCGGCCCCGATGATCACGCATGCCGCCAGGGCGATGACAATTCGTTTCGTCGAAATACTCATTACTAGTCTCCCTATCTGTGTTTGGTCTGAGCCCCATGCCGCCGGCTGGCCTGTGCTGTCGGCCCGGGCGACGTTGGCCCGTAGCTGTTCGTCCATTTCGGCACTGGCCTCGAAAGACGTGCCTCTAATCAAATGCTCTATCTTCTCTGCGTCGCTCATGTCAGAGTCTCCCATTTAGGATCGATCGCAGTCGGTTGATTCCATGGCGGTATCGGCCCCGCACAGTTGTCAGCGGGACATTCTGAAGGCTCGCAATCTCGCGCATCTTCAGTTGCCCATTCAGATGCAGGGCGATGACCTCTCGTTGTTCTTCCGTCAGCCGCGCCAGCGCCCGTGCAACCAGTCGCGATTGCTCGCTCGATACCAGCCGCTTGTCCGGCGGCGCCGCATCCGACGCCACGGGAACATGAGGGTCCAGACTCTGCACTGGACCGCGCCGGCGGCGTGCCCGCATCTGGTCCCGGGCCCGGTTGAGCACGCATGTGGCCAGATAGGAGCGCAGGTTGCCGTGCAGGCGAAACATTGCACGCGACTGCGCCAGCGTGACAAAAACATCGTGCACGATATCCTCAGCCGAGCCCGCGTCGTTCAACAACTGCATCGCGAGCGTCAACAGGTAGTCACGATACTTCTCGTAGATCTGCTGAAGCGCGCCGACACGCCCGGCCTTGAATCTCAATTTGAGTAGCTCGTCCTCAAGCATTCGCGAGTGCCACAATTCCCAATCTCAACGATATCGTCATTCATTAATTATCACGTCGAAGATGGGCCTCGGGCACAAGAATCTTCCGTCTGTAAGGTCATTTTCTTGGACTGGCCGACGATTGTTCTCAGTCGCGCAAAGAGAAAGCCGGGCTCTGAGGGCCCGGCTGGAGGGAGCGATTCACTGGCTTCGTCTTAGTCGTCCTTGGGGACGCCTTTGGAGCGGAGCACCTCGGTGCCGTCGACGAGGGTGAACCGCTTCTTCTCGAACACGAACGTCACGCCGTCGATTTGCTCCTCGTAGGTTCCGACGAGTTCACCATCGCCGGCTTTGGCCAGGTCGTGGAGTTCCTTCCACTGACTGGAGTCCAGGACGCGGGCGCCGCCCCCGTTGTTTTCGCGGTCGTTCTCGCCCATCTGAAGGGCGCGTCCATCGGAGAGTGTGTATCTGTGTACGAGAGTACGGCTGGACTGGCCTGCCACTTCGGTGTCGATGATGCGCATCAGGTCTCGGTCGTCCTGCTCCCGCAGGCGATCGATCTCTTCCAGATCCAACTGCGCCTGCTCGACACTCGATTCCTCGACGTGATCGGGGCTCATCGTCACCGTCCTCGACGTCACCACCTGGACATGCCGCTCGGCCCCGTTCGGATCGGTCTCGACGCCCTCGTAAACCACCTCGGGGCCCGTTTCGAAAACGTAGCGTCCCTCGTCGTCCTGCCCCTGGAACTGATATCGGTAGATCCTGACGCCGACCGCCGTGGCGATGGCCCCTCCGCAGACCACAGCCGCGATGGCCAAGCCAACTCTCCATGCTCTGTTTCGTGCAGACATCGTCTGGTTCCTTTCGATTTCACGAAGCACCTCTCGGCGCAGTTCGGCCCGGTGGGGACCGTTCTCTGGTTGTGTCAGCCGAGCGTGCTCGAGGTATTGTTCGATTCGTTTTGTGTTCTTACTCATGGTTCTGCTTCCTGTTAGCGCGGCAGAACGCCGCTGTCGATCAGGATATCCTGCAATTGGGCGAGCCCACGGTGTAGCTGGCTCTTGACGGTTCCCGGCCTGCGGCCTGTGATTTGAGCGATCTCGGCGATCGTCTTGCCTTCGAAGTACCTCAGAAGGATCGTCGTACGGTACTTCAGCTTCAGTTGCAGCAGGGCATTGTGCAAGAGACGCTGCTCTTCCGCTGCTGCCGGGCGATCACTGGCCGGTGGCGCGGCGCTCTGAGTCGAGGCACTTTCGCGTCGGCTGAGAATCGCGTCTCGTTTGCGGCGCCGGTAGTGCATTCGCATCTCGTTCGTCGCGATCCGGTAGAGCCAGGCCCGGAAGGGGATCTGACGCCACTGGAATCGACCCAGATGGCGAAACGCCGCCAGGAAGACGTTCGAGGTCAGGTCCTCCGCCACGGCTTGATCGAACGTGCCGTGATAGAGGTACGTTAGGACCTTGTTGTAGTACTTGTCATAGAGCCGGGCCACTGCTTCTGTATCGTCGCGCGCCGCGCGGACCAGTAGCCGATCCTCGTCGAGGGCCTCATCTCTGGATTCCAGGTTGTACTCCAACGCCTCGTTGGCCATGGCTCTGCTCCGGAGTCAGTGTACACCTATCATAATGCACGAGTCGGCTGGAGGTTGCATTCCCCTTGCGCTGGGCGCAAAGAAAAAGGCCGGGTCGCAAGGACTCGGCCGGGGGGACGAGGGTATGCAGCTGCGCTAGTCGTCGATTTGCCACCAGTCGTTGTCGAAGAAGTGCCACTGCGGGCTCGTGATCGTCATGCGTCGCTCGCTCTTGCGCGCGACACATCTGGCTTTGGCGTGAGCGCCGTCGGCGCTCATCTCGACCGAGCGGACGTAGACGGTGATTGGCTCGCTGATATTGACGGCGGCGAGGAAGGCCTGCCCCAGTTCTTCCGGGCTCTTGACATCGGCCAGTTGCGTTTGGAG
>JANQFY010000159.1 GCA_028277585.1 Sedimentisphaerales bacterium | reverse complement strand
GGTCAACCGCCTTCTGCGCGAGCTTCAGTGTCTCGGGAGCGTTCTTCCTCATCCGCAAATAGAGACGGGTCAGTTCCTGATAGCCCCCATGGTGCTCGGGCAGAAGGCGGTTGACCTGAAGCCCAATGCAGAGACCTATCATGATCTCGGCCTGGCTTGCCTGGCCAACCACGCCTGGGACGACGCCCTGGCGGCCCTGCGTCAAGCGGTGGAGCGTGCGCCGGGCAACGCCCGCTACACGAGCGTGTATCAACTCGTCCTCAAGAAGCGAGATTCCCAGTGACGCGTATCGCCTGCTCAACCTGTCCGGCGGCGGTCTGGATGATCCCGTTCGTCTTGCTCGCCAGCCGTATAGGCATCGCCTCGTGCCCGATCCAATTCACCGATATCACGGGCGATACGGACATCACGTTTCGGCACAACGATGGATCGAGTGGTCGGTACTACATCGTCGAGAATGTCTCGGCCGGCCTGGCGCTGTTCGACTACGACAACGATGGGGACATCGACATCTATTTCCTCAGCGGCGGCGCGCTGCGCGGCGCCAAGTTCGACGTCCCGCCCCGAAACGCCCTCTACCGAAACGAGGGCAACTGGCGCTTCACCGATGTCACCGAGCAGAGCGGCCTGGGCGATCCGGGCCACGCCCTGGGCGTTGCCGTCGGGGATTACGACAACGACGGCCGTCAGGATCTCTACGTCACCAACTTCGGCCCCAACGTGCTGTTCCACAATAACGGCGACGGAACCTTCTCGAACGTAACGAAGCAAGCGGGCGTCGCCGACGGACACAAGGTGGGCGCCGGCGCCAACTTCCTGGATAGCGACGCCGATGGCGACCTGGATCTCTTCTCGTCGAGCTATGTGGACTTCACCTATGAGAACCATGTCGCCAAGACCGTGAAGGGCCATCCCATCTATGTCGGGCCGCGGGCCTACAAGCCGACCCCCGACACGCTGTACCGCAACAACAGGGACGGCACCTTCTCCGACATCAGCGCCGCCTCGGGCATCGCCTCCGAGCGAGGGACGGGGATGGGCACGGTCTGCGCCGATTACGACAACGACGGCGACACAGACATCTACGTCGCCAACGATCTGCGGTCTAACTTCCTCTGGCAGAACGACGGTACGGGTCGATTCGAAGAGATCGGTCTGCTGGCTGGGCTGGCCTGCAACATGAACGGCGACGACATGGGCAGTATGGGGACCGGTTGCGGCGACTACAACAACGACGGCTGGCTGGACTTCTATGTCACCGCCTACCAACAGCAATTCCCCTCGCTCTACAAGAACTTCGGCGACGGACAGTTCGAGGACGTCACGATGGCCACCGGGGCCGGGACCGGAACGAACCACACCGTCACTTGGGGCAACGACTTCGCCGACTTCGACAACGACGGTGACCGCGATCTGTTCCTCGCGCTGGGTCACTTGGAGGACAACATCGAACTCTGGGACAAGCGGAGCACCTATCACGCCAAGAACATGCTGTTCATGAATCAAGGCAATGGCAAGTTCGCCAATGTCTCAGACTCGGCCGGCGACGGCCTGAAAGTGAAACTCAGCAGTCGCGGTATCGGACTGGACGACTTGGACAACGATGGCGATGTCGATATCGTCGTCCTCAACTCTCGACGCGAACCCACGCTGCTGCGCAACGACTCACCGAAACCGGGCCATTGGCTGCAGATCACGCTGCGGGGCGTCAAGAGCAATCGCGATGGTGTGGGCGCGCGCGTCACCGTCGTTGCCGGCGACCTGACGCTCGTCGACGAAGTGCACAGCGGGCGGGGCTACCAGAGCCACTACGGCACACGACTCCACTTCGGCCTGGGAAATCGGACGCACATCGACCGGGTGGAGGTGCGCTGGATCGGAGGCGGCGTGGATGTCTTCAGAAACGTCAAGATCGATCGGCGCATCACCCTCGTTGAGCGAACCTCGCGGAGGGATGGTTGATCGATGCGGGCCTATCGCTTCCACGCGTGTTGCGTACCGTCTGAGATTCTTCGCCTCGCGGCAGGAATGGTCATCGCCCTCGCCCTTTTCGGGCACAAACTCTCCACGGGAGCCGATAGCCCGATCCAGCTCACAGACGTGACGGAGCAGACGGGCATCACCTTT
Source organism: Sedimentisphaerales bacterium (assembly GCA_028277585.1). GTDB lineage: Bacteria > Planctomycetota > Phycisphaerae > Sedimentisphaerales > Anaerobacaceae > Anaerobaca. The sequence goes on along the minus strand of JANQFY010000159.1, from coordinate 4,691 downwards.
GAGCATACGGACGGCTCCAGCGGTCGATACTACATCGTCGAATGCATGAGCGCAGGCTTGGCGCTGTTCGACTATGACAACGACCAGGACATCGACATCTATTTCCTCAACGGTGGCGCTTTGCCCGGCACGAACTTCGAGACGCCTCCCCGCAACGCGCTGTACCGCAACGACGGGAACTGGAGATTCATCGATGTCACCGAACACAGCGGTCTGGGCGATCCAGGGCACGGCCTGGGCGTGGCGGTCGGGGACTACGACAATGACGGCGATCCCGATGTCTACGTAACCAACTTCGGTCCGAACAAACTGTTCCGCAACAACGGGGACGGCACCTTCGCCGACGTCACGGAGCAGGCCGGCGTCGCCAATGGCTTCAAGGTCGGAGCCGGCCCCAACTTCCTCGACATCGACGGTGATGGGGATCTGGATCTGTTCGTCTCCAGCTACGGTGACTTCACCTACGACAACCACGACGCCCGGACCATGAAAGGACACCCCGCCTACGCAGGCCCCAAGTCCTATGAACCGACGCCCGACGCGCTCTATCGCAACGACGGCGACGGCACCTTCACGAACATCAGCAAAGCATCGGGGCTGCTCAGTAGTGCCGGCACGGGGATGGGCACGGTCTGCCTGGACTACGACGATGACGGCGATACGGACATCTTCGTGGGCAACGACCTGATGCCCAACTTCCTCTGGGAGAACGACGGTACCGGTCGCTTCGAGGAGATTGGACTGCTGGCCGGGGTTGCCTGCAACATGGACGGCGACGACATGGGAACGATGGGCGCCGGTTGCGGCGATTATGACAATGATGGACTGCTCGATCTCTACGTGACCGCCTATCAGGACCAGACCCCTTCGCTTTACCGCAATTCCCGAGACGGGGTGTTTGAGGACGTCACGTTCGTCACCGGCGCCGGCGTGGGAACGACCCACACGGTTCACTGGGGCAACGACTTCGTCGACTTCGACAACGACGGGGACCGCGATCTCTTCGTCGCGATGGGGCATCTGCAGGACAATGTGGAACTCTGGGACAAGCGGGGGTCGTATCGCACGACGAATCTGCTCTTTCTCAACGGCGGGAAGGGCAAGTTCATCGATATCTCCGAATCAGCCGGGGACGGTCTGAAAGCCAGGTTCAGCAGTCGAGGCGTCGGGTTCGACGATCTGGACAACGATGGAGACGTTGACGCGGTCGTACTCAACTCACGGTGCAGACCCACCGTGCTCAGGAACGACTCGCCGAGACAGGGCCACTGGCTCCAGATCACGCTGCGCGGCGCCCGGGGCAACCGTGACAGGGTGGGCGCCCGCGTCAAGCTGATCGCCGGCGATCTGACGCTCGTCGATGAGGTACACAGCGGCCGCGGGTACCAGAGCCACTACGGCACGCGCCTTTATTTCGGCCTGGGCGTCAGAAAGCGGATCGACCGCATCGAAGTCCGCTGGATTGGCGGTCGGACCGACACCTTCCGGGACGTTCCAGTCGATCAACACGTGCTTCTCATCGAGGGCGATTCCGCCGCCAAAGCCCTCTCGGCCGCCCCCTGATCACCCCGTGAGAGCTCGAGCACCTTCTCCTCCCTCCTGTCATACCGTCCGAGAAGGGCACGCCTCGCAAGAGACCAATCCGCCACCGGGTTTCGATTCGTCAGGTTTTCATTGGATTCCCCCTTGAACCACCCCCCCCGCTTATGTTAACATTTAGCATTCGACCTGTGGTAATGTGTCATTCAGAGGTTTTTGACAGCACTTTGCTGTCAACGGTAGGAGTGGTTCTCATTGCAAGGCTTGAGGTAGGCGCGACCTACGACCCACACAGGCAGCCCCGCAACCTCTTACGCAGTATGCCTTTAGCGGCAAGCATGGCGTAGGGAGGGAGCTCGTTCAGATTCCGCAGAACTGCTTGTGCTGAGTGGTGGTGGTCGGGCGCGCTGATTCGGAGACAAGCCTTCCGGGCGGTCGCCGATTCGGTGGTGCTGCGTCAGCCGAAAAAGGTCCGAAGGAGTAGGCGTTTCCGCAATTATCACAGGCGCCTCCCTTTCGGTGTTGGGTCCAACCTTTTCGCGCTGCGCATGTTATTTCCTTGCTGCTCCAAGCCTTTGATCGGTCATGGAGGGTCTCGTCCGGTGCGGGACGACGTGTCCAGTGTCGGGCGAACCGATTGCGCGCCCGGGCCAACCTGCGTCCGGGACACTGGCAGGAAGGAGGTAACAATCGGCTAGAATGCGGTATGAACAGTGTGGTAAAGCGAAGCAGCAAGAAACGAAAACTATTCGGAGAGGCATGACAATGAAAAAGATAGCTTTGTTAGTGCTGGCCATCTGCGTGGTGCTGCCGACCGTATCGTCGGCTGAAGTGCTGCGCGAAATCTGGAACGGCGGTCGGGGCATCGACGCGGCCATCGATCTGGCCAACAGCGGCACACCGGCTGACCAGGTGGACATTCTCGAGAATCCGACCTGGGTCGACATCGCCGACAACTACAGTGCCAGAATGAGCGGCTGGCTCACCGTTCCCGAAACGGGTGAGTACACGATCTATGTCGCCGGCGACGACTACCAGAGACTGTACGTCAGCCAGGACGACAACCCGTTCAACGCGGTGGAAGTCGCCCGCGTCGACGGCTGGACGAGCAGCCAAGAGTGGACCAAGTACGAGAGCCAGAAGGCCGAGCCGATGATGCTGACCGAGGGCCAGGTCCTCGCGTTTGTCGGTATCATGCAGGAAGGCGGCGGCGGCGACGGTCAGGACTGGGGCTGGATTGCTCCCGGTACCGAAGAGATCGTCGTCATTCCGGGCGAACTCTTTGTCGCTGAGTACGAAGTCACCGCACCGGGCAAGGCGAAGAATCCGTCGCCGGCCGACGGCACCACCGGCATCATCGACGCGATCGCCAGCTGGGACGCCCCGGAAGGCACCACGTCCGACATCTACGCCGGCACCGATCCGGAAGCCCTGGAGCTATTGGCCGAAGGACTGACCGAGGCCACCTTGAACGCCGGCGTGGCCGGTATCGACCTGGAGCTGGAGACCACCTATTACTGGCAGGTCGTCAGCAGCAATGGCGCTGAGAGCGACATCTGGAGCTTCACGACTGAAGCCACGACGTTCGCGATCGAAGGCATCATTGCGACGACCGACGCCACGTCGGGCGCCGACGGCGGCACCGCCCAGCAGACGGTGGACGGCTCCGGTCTCGATGAGAACGATGGGCACTCGACCAACAGCATGGACATGTGGCTGGCCAAGCCCGCCGAGGGCGAGCTGGTTGCGATCCAGTACGAGTTCCCCCGCGTCTACAAGCTGGACGAGATGCTGGTCTGGAACTCCAACACCGGCTTCGAAGGCTTCCTGGGCTATGGCTTCAAAGACGTCACGGTTGAGTATTCCGTGGATGGCGTTGAGTGGACCGTCCTGGCGGACGTCGAGTTCGCCCAGGCCCCCGGCGCCGAAGCCTATGCCGCCAACACGACCGTTGACATGATGGGCGTCGCCGCGAAGTTCGTCAAGCTGACCGCCAACAGCAACTGGCTTGGCCTGTTCCCCGATGCCGGTCTGAGCGAAGTTCGCTTCATGTACATCCCGGCCCAGGCCCGTCTGACGGCGCCGGCCGACGGCGCGACGGGCGTGGCCCCGGACGCCGAGCTCAATTGGTATGGCGGCCGTGGCGCCGTCTCGAGCGACGTTATGCTCAATGACGAACTCGTCGCGACGGTCGAGGGCAGCAGCATCGCCCCCGAGCTGATCTACGGCATGCAGTACGCCTGGAGCGTCGACGAGAACGACGGCGAGGCCATCTGGGAAGGCGACGTCTGGAGCTTCAGCACGACTGAGTTCGGCGCTGTCGCTGACGCGCAGACCCTGGTCTTCGACAACAGCGTCGAGCCGTTCCTCAGTGAAGTGCAGCAGATGTTCGACCCGGCGATCGACCTGACCGCCTTCGCGGCCGACACGCTGCGTCTGTCCTTCACAGGCAACCCCGTCGGCTACGACGAGACCGACGGCGTCGTCACCATGGGCGCTTCCGGCAGCGATATCTGGGGCAGTGCGGATCAGTTCCGCTATGCGTACCAGAGCCTCACCGGCGACGCTGACATCATCGTCCGCGTTGACAGCCTCGAAGGCTCGCATTCGTGGGCCAAGGCGGGCATCATGATCCGCCAGGACACCACGGCCGGCTCGATCCATGCTGACACGCTCATCACCGGCGGCAGTGGTGGTGGTGGCACCTTCCAGTACCGCGAGGTAGCGGACGCCGGCTCTGGCGGCCAGCGCACCCTGGAAGGCGTCGAGCCTCTCGCTCCTGGGTACTACGCGAGACTGGTCCGCGAAGGCAACACCTTCACGGGTTACTTCTCGGTTGATGGCGTTGAGTGGCTGCTAGAAGGCACCATCGACATCGAAATGGCGGACCCCGTCCTCGTCGGTCTGGCTCTGACCAGCCACACCAACAGCAGTTCGGCCGTTGCCCAGTTCTCCGAGATCTCCATGACCGGAGACATCACAGGCGACGTCACAGTCGAGGTCATTGGCACCCAGCCCATGCCCAGCAACGACGCGACGGGTATGTACGTGGCGGTCGAAGACGCCGCGGGCCAGGTTGCGATGGTTGCGCATCCTGACGCGGCCAGCGGAATGCTCCACTGATTCGTGGAGGCACCTTGCGTCACGCCCGC
>JANQFY010000147.1 GCA_028277585.1 Sedimentisphaerales bacterium | reverse complement strand
CTTCCGACCGACGAAGGGGGGTGTCCTGCATGCCGAGGCCCTGCCGGTGGTGTGGGAGCATCGCCGATATCAGAGGGCCTATATTGACTCAAACGGCGTGATCCACTCTCAACTTGATCGCCCGGACCACCCGATGAGGAAAGTGGTTCCCCACGGCTACGTGTTTGCCGTTGCGGCCGTACGTGGTTCCGGCGCCTCGTTCGGCGCCCGGATCGACGCGACGCCCCCACAGGAAAGCCTGGATGCATATGACATCACCGAGTGGCTGGCCGCTCAGCCCTGGTGCACCGGTGCGGTGGGTATGTACGGGATTTCCTATTCCGGCGCCGCTCAGTTCATGGCCGCCGGCGCCGCGCCACCGCATCTCAAGGCGATCTTCCCCGAGATGGCTATGTTCGATCTCTACGACTTCTGCTTCCCCGGGGGGGTATTCCGCCATCGGTTCATGAGCGATTGGGCCGAACAGACGCAATCGCTCGATCTGCACCGAACGCGACAGGCGGCTCCCGTGGATGATGACCCGGATCGCATCCTGTTGCGTCAGGCGGTCAAGCAACACGAGGGCAACTTCGACTTGCACGAGGTGGAGCGCATGAAGCACCGCGATGCGACGCTGAAGGGCGGTGCCCGTCTCTTTCTGACCAACAGCCCGTCAACGTACATCGAACACGTCCGCGCCTCGAAGGTTGCGATCTATCAGCGGGCCGGTTGGTTCGATATGTATCCGCGGGACATGTTGCTGTGGTTCCGCAATCTCGACGCTCCCAAGAAAATCGCGATCGGTCCCTGGAACCACTATCAGAGCCAGGGGGTGGATCGGGGGACGGAATTGCTCCGCTGGTTTGACTACTGGCTCAAGGACATCGACAACGGCATTATGGATGAGCCGCCCATCGTCTACTGTGTCATGGACGCTCCGCGCGATCGCATGATCCGCTGGACGCATCAATGGCCCGTCCCTGAGGCTAGAGAGACCACGTTCTATCTGGGGAGCGGCCCGACGCGCTCGGTTGATTCGGTCAATGACGGTCGGCTGAGTCGGTCGACGTTCAAACCCGGAGTGGATACATATCGGGTGAACTACACGACGACAAGCGGCGCTCGCACGCGGTGGATGCCCGGAGCGCCCGACTACGGGGACATGACATCGAACGACCGAAAGGCCCTGACCTACACTACCGAGGCGCTGCCTCGGGACGTCGAGGTCGTGGGCCATCCCGTGCTGTCTGTCTGGATTCAGTGTTCGGCCGACGACATCGACCTCTTTGCTTATCTGGAAGATGTCGATGCGTCAGGGCGGTCCCATTATGTCACCGAAGGGTGTCTGCGAGCCTCGCACCGGGCGCTCTCCCCGGCGCCGTACGATCGTCTTGGTTTGCCTTATCATCGCAGCCACGCCCGGGACACAGCGAAGCTCCCCGGTGAGCCGGCGAAACTGACATTCGATCTACATCCCACCGCCAAGCGGTTCAGAGCGGGCCATCGCATTCGGATCGCTATCACCTGTGCCGACAAGGACAGCTATCAGCACATTCGACGTGACTCGGCGCCGACCCTGACGGTGCTTCGCGACGAACGGCATGACTCCCATCTGATGCTGCCGTTGATCGACTAGACGAGCCGCTCGCTACTGGGACTGCATTCCGTCGGAAAGGGATGGCGCGTCTCTAGGTTGGGTTGCTGAATTGCCCCTGCGGGGTATCCTCTTCGCTGCCAAGATCGGGGCGGGCGTTCGGCGTCGGGGAGCCGGCGGCGCCGGAGATTTCGTCGACGATGGCGTAACTCTCAATGATCGCCAGCAGGCTCAGCATGAAACTGAGCGTGCTTTCGGCGCCCTGGTTGGCGTTGATGCCGGTCGGCATAAGTCCGTCGGCGCAGCCCTTCGTTCGGAAGTCGTACAACGGGATGCGCAGATCGTTGGCGCCGAGGAACCAATCGAAGGCCTTGCGCTGCAGGCTGAGGAATTTGACGTCCTTGGTGACGTCGTAAGCGGCGCGGAGCATCATCACCGTGCCGGCCGCCTCGATGGGTTGCTGATCGAAGCTGGCGCGGGCCTTGCCCCGCTCGTACCAGCCGTTGCAGCCGATGAAGCTGAAATGGTCGCCGTCAAAGGTGCTCTCCAGGAGGAAGTCGGCCGTCTTCTTCGCCACTTCAATGTAGTTGTCATTGCTCAGGCTCTGACCGGCTGCGAATAGTGCGTGCGGCAGAACCGCGTTGTCGTAGGTCAGGATGTCCTCGAACCAGTCCCAGTCGGGGTAGGCGTTCTCCTCGTACTGCTTGACGAGTCCGTCGGCGGCCAACTCCAACTCTCGCTTGATATCACTGGCGCCGGGGAACTGCTTGAGGTAGTCGCACAGGCCCAGGATGGCGTACGCCATGCCGCGAGGGTGCTGCCTCTGCACGAGGCCCACCGAGCGATCGAAACAATCCTTGACGATGGACAGATAGGCCGGCGAGGGAGGATCGGCCATGAGTGTTCCGAAGGCCCAGAGCACGCGGCCGAACG
>JANQFY010000137.1 GCA_028277585.1 Sedimentisphaerales bacterium | reverse complement strand
TATCGCGATGGGCGCCGCCGGCAGCGACGTCGCCATCAACTCGGCCTCGATCGCGCTGATGAACGACGACTTGCGGCGGATCCCCTTCCTCGTGGAGGTGTCGCGCAGGACCCGTCGCGTGATTAACATGAATCTGGGTTTCGGCGTTGGGTTCATCATCGTCGGCATCTCGCTCTCGAAGTTCCTTCCGCTGAGCGTGGCGGCGTTCCTGCATTTCGCCAGTTCGCTCGTCGTGGTGTTCAACAGCGCTCGCTTGGTGCGTGAGGGCGAGCACCTTGATCATGAGCCCCGTCCAGCCTGATCGCGTTGGCGGAGATGAGGAGGCCGCCGGAGACGTATCCCGGCCGTTGCTGTTCATTTGGAATGCCTGTACAGAGTTATGGACTACGCCATTGAAACAATTTCGCTGACAAAGATCTTCTCCGACTGGTGGGGGCGCGCCAAGGTCTACGCGGTCGACGATCTGAATCTGAAGATTCGCCCGAACGAGGTGTTCGGCCTTCTGGGGCCCAATGGGTCGGGCAAGACCACGACCATCAAGATGTTGCTCGGTCTGTTGCATCCCACGAAGGGGCACGCTCTCTTGCTAGGGGGCCAAGGCGCCGATCCGAAGATCAACACGCGTATCGGGTTCTTGCCGGAGGAATCGTACCTCTACCGGTTCCTCAATGCCCGCGAGACGCTGGACTTCTACGGCCGTCTATTCGGCTTAACGCCGGACGTGAGGAAGATGCGCATCGAGGCCCTGCTCGAAATGGTCGGCCTCAAGGCGGTCGCCCGGCGGCCGGTTGGAACCTACTCCAAGGGCATGGCCCGCCGCATCGGCCTGGCCCAGGCGCTGATCAATGACCCGGACCTGCTGATCCTCGACGAGCCGACGACCGGGCTGGACCCGATCGGGACCCGGCAGATCAAGGATCTGATCCTGAAGCTGGCCGAACGCGGCAAGACAATCCTGCTGTGCAGCCACCTCCTGGCCGACGTCGAAGACGTCTGCGATCGGATCTCGATCCTCTACGGAGGCAAGGTCCAGTCGGAGGGACGCGTGGGCGACCTGCTCCGCCAGGCGGACAAACGGCAGATCACGACCGGTGCGATCAGCGAGAAAGCACTCGCCAAGATTCAGAAGATACTCAACGAGGAAGGCGTCGGTTGTGACGTCACCTCGCCCATGGAGAAGCTTGAGACCTTCTTCATCGATACCGTGGTGGAGGCGCAGCAGCAGGCCAAGCCCACCAGCGGGGCGGTCAGCACCACCGACATCGGCGAGTTCCTGACAGCCGAAGAATCGCAGGGGAGCATCCTGGACCGACTGGCTTCCACGTCGGAACCTGAACTGGCCCCCACAGGTGATCTCAAAACCGAAGAGGTGGAGCCCGTCGAGGTTGCGACGCCTCAGGGCAATCAGGATCTGTTGAGCGACCTCGTCAAGCCTGACTCAGGTTCAGAGACCGAGCAGGTTGACTCAACGGCCGCGGCCGATCTGGCGGCCCCGAAGGGCCCCAAGCCCACCGAGGTCCCGGACGTCAAGAAGAACGTGCTCGATGCCCTGATGGGAGGGGATGCAACGCCGGACGCTACAACGTCGGCGCCTCAGGAACCAAAGAAAGACGGAGAGTCGGGCGATGGGTAGGATTTGGGCCGTCGCGAAAAACACGATTCGCCAGGCCTTGCGTATGAAGGTGGCCGCGATCTTCATCGTCCTTCTACTGGTGCTCTTGCCCGTGATGGGACTGACCGCAACCGGTGACGGTACGCTCATGGGACGACTTCAAACGTTCCTCAGCTACGGCCTGTCTTTGACCAGCCTCCTGCTTTGCCTCCTGACGATCATCGTCGCGAGCTACACGATCACGAGCGACATCGAGAATCGCGTCATCTACATGGTTGCGACGAAGCCGATCCGGCGTCACCAGTTCATTCTGGGCAAGTTGCTCGGGGTGGTGCTGCTCGACATCGGCCTGTTGATACTCTTCGCCGGCGGCATCTACGCGACCGTGAAACTCCTGCCCCGATTCCAGGACGCTTCCGAAGCCGAGATTGCCCAGGTCAATAGCGAATTCTTCACCGCCCGAGCCAGTCTTGTCCCCCCCGTACTGGATGTCACCGAAGAAGTCATCGCACTGTATCAGGAAAAGGAAGACCAACTCAAACAGGTGTATTCGTCCCTTACTCAAGCGGAGATCCTCAACGAGCTGACGATTCGCAAGCGGCTGGAGAAACGGGCCGCGGCGGTCGGCCAGGGCGTACTCTGGGAGTTTGAGAATGTCAAGCCGTTGGGGGCGGACGAGAGCCTGTACGTGCGTTTCAAGTATGACGTCGCTGAGACCCCAGCGGACAACCAGGTCTACGGACGGTGGCAGATCGGCGACTTGCGGCAGATGCGCGAGGGTACGGAGATCAAGACGTACATCGCGTCCGAGGACCGCAAGGACCCCCTCCGGACATTCCGCGAGATCGAAATCCCTGCCAGCGTCGTAGCAGACGACGGATATCTCGCCGTAGGGTATATCAATCCGCCCCTGAATCGAACGGTCGTTCTGTTTCCCCTGGAGGACGGCTTGGAGGTGCTCTACCGGGCCGATTCCTTCACCGCCAACTACGTCCGTGCGACATTGGTAATCCTGTGTCGACTGATCTTCCTGGCCGTGCTGGGCGTGTTGGCGGCGAGCTTTCTTTCTTTCCCCGTGGCGATCCTCTTCTGCCTCGTGGTCTTCTCGATCGGCTCCGTGAGCGGCTTTATCCTGGAAGCGATCGATCTGATGGACGCGAACATCGGGATGATCTACGAGTACACCATCGAGATGGTCGTCCATATGCTGCCTCGCTTCGACAAATTCAATCCCACGAAGTTTCTCGTGCCCGGCCGCCTGCTGAGCTGGTCATTCCTGGGGAGCATCGTGGTCTCCATGGTGTGCGTTAAAGCGTTCCTGCTGCTTATTCTCAGCCTGATCATCTTCAGCTTCCGCGAACTGGCCAAGATCATCGTCTGAGACTGACGGGCCGCAGAGGACACAATAGCATTGGCGAGGCGTCTGACAATCGCTTCGCAAGAGAGTTACGAAATCGACTATGCGTGGACGTGATATCTTAATCATACTCATCTGTCTGGCAGTTGCCGGCGGGCTGCTGTTCGCTGCCGGCGAGCAGCTTGACTATATCAATACCCAGCGTGAGCAGATGGACCTTGTCATCAACACTCCGCTGGAGAACGCGCCTCCCTCGTTGGCCTTCGCGACGGTGGCCATGGGCGCCTTTCGCGGCCTCGTGGTCGACATCCTCTGGATGCGAGCCGACAAACTCAAGGAGGAAGGCCAGTTCTTCGATGCGCGACAACTGGCCGAGTGGATCACAACGCTCCAGCCCCGCTTCGCGGCGGTCTGGGAGTTCCACGCCTGGAACATGGCGTACAATATCTCCGTCGCGATTCCCGCATCTCAACCCGATCAGCGTTGGCGCTGGGTGCGGAATGGCTACGAGCTATTGCGCGACAAGGGCATTCCGACGAATCCCAAATCGATCCAGCTTTATCGCGAACTCGCCCGGATCCTTCAACACAAGATGGGCGGCGTTTCCGACGATGCCCACAAGTACTACAAACTCCAGATGGCCGCTGAGATCGGCCCGCTCCTCTGGTCACGCGACAATGAACTCGGTCCCGAGGACAGCGCTTACTACGATGCGCTGATCGCGGCGCCGCAGCACTGGGAGCAAGTCGTTGGTGACCCGAATCTTGCCCCGTTCATTGAGTCGCTCCGCAGCACGGACCAAGCCTTTGCCTCCGATGAGAAGTTCATCCCGAACTACATCATGCTGCGTCTGGCGCCGGATCGCTTTGCCGCGCCGGCCGGCGAAGTCATCGACCAGTACCGGGGAACCAAGGCGCTCCAACAGTTCGACATCTTCGCAAAGGCGCACGAACTGCGGCGCATCTGGAAATTGGACCTGGAGTTGGTGCGCGAGGTCAACCAGAAATACGGCCCGGTCGACTTCCGGGATCCGAACACACATCTGCCCCTCGACTGGCGCCATCCGGACTCTCATGCGATCTACTGGGCAGTCAAGGGCTTGAAAGTAGCCAGCCAGAACGAGGATCGTGACCTGACCTCGCACGAAACGAACACGGACCGCATTGTCGCCCACAGTTTGCAGAACCTGTTCCGTCACGGCAAGATCATGATTCTGCAGGGCCGCGCCGAAATGGGGCCGGACGAACAGGAGAGCACCGAACCCGGCATGATTCGCATGCGGCGTGACATCTTCCTGGGCCCGGACCTGCGAGTCTTCGATTCCTACAACAATGCACTGAAGCGGATACTGGAGAAGTACGGGGATGATCGAGGTCGAATCGTCACGTACCAAAACGGGCATCGAAACATGCTCAAGAACGCGGTTCTGTCGTTCTATCTGGCCGGTCTCAAAGGCGAAGCGCTGCAGATCTACAACGAACTGCGTGGGCTGTATCCCATCGTCGATTTCAGCGGATCCCTGGAGCAGTACGTCAACATGCGTTTCCTCGAAGAGATTGAGAGCATCGGGATCGAGGATGCCCGGGAACAGATCGTCTTCCTGCTGATGGAAGGGTACCGCCTCTACGCAATTCGCGACGACGACGGCGCGGCCGGGCGCGAAGCGATGGCCCAAGAGGTGTACGATCACTACAACAACGACCTTGAACCGGAGTACAGGGTTGACTTACCCCCCATGCGCGACTTAAGATGGTTCGCGTTCGGTCAGTTCTTCTACAGCGGGGCGTATCCACGCTATATCCTTGACGGACTCATGCGGCGCATTGAGATCGAAAAGCCTGAGCTGTTCAAGGAACTTCAAGAGACCGACGCGGCCTTTCGCCAACGGGCGGGGGAAACTCAGGGTAAGTAAGGGCATCTGGCTTCGGGCATGCAAAACAACACACTTCTGGACCAACTGACACCGTCTCAACGCAAAGCCGTCACTCACCACGAAGGACCTCTGCTCGTCCTGGCCGGACCGGGCAGTGGTAAGACGCGGGTGATCACCTCGCGCATTGCCACTCTCGTCGAGTCGGGCGTCCGGCCGTACAATATCTGTGCGATCACCTTTACGAACAAGGCGGCCGAAGAAATGCGCCAGCGGGCCGCGGCATTGGGAGCTTCCGGCGGCGCGCACATCAGCACGTTCCACTCGCTATGCGTGCGCATTTTGCGCCGCTACGCGGACGCGGCCGGGATCGAGCCGGGCTTCAGCATCTACGACAGCGGCGACCAGAGTCGCTGCATCAAGCAGGCCGTCAAGGACTGCCATCTCGACAGCTCCAATTTCCCGCCGGCCCGGATGCTCAACGCTATCTCGACGCTGAAGAACAAACTGATCGACGCCGAGTCCTTTCAGGGTGATGCTGACGATTTCTTCTCAAAGACCCTCTCGCAGGTGTACACGAAGTACCAGCAACTCCTGACCGAACGCAACGGCCTGGACTTCGACGACCTGCTGATGAAGGTGGCCCTCCTGCTGGAAACCGATACTCATGTTTGCGGCGAACTGGCGGACCGTTTCAAGTTCCTGCTCATCGACGAGTACCAGGACACGAACCACGCCCAGTATCGGCTGGCCAAAGCCCTGGCGTTGCGGCATGGCAATATCTGCGCGACAGGCGATCCAGACCAGTCGATCTATCGCTGGCGCGGCGCCGACATTCGCAACATTCTGGCGTTTGAGAAGGACTGGCCCGAGGCGGTCGTCGTCAAGCTGGAGGAGAACTTCCGCAGCACGGCCGCGATTCTTAAGGCCGCCGATACGCTGATCTCGCGAAACGAAAACCGCAAGGACAAGCGTCTGGTCGCGACACGAACCGACAAGGGCAAGGTCGTCGTCGAAAGCTATGAGGACGAGCCCCAGGAGGCGGACGCCGTCGCGCGACAGGTCGAAGCGTTGCTTGACAAGAACGTCCGGCCCAGCGAGATCGCGATATTCTATCGTGTTAACGCGATGAGCCGCGCTCTCGAAGAAGCGTTTGTACGGCACCGCGTCCCCTATCAGGTCGTCCGCGGCGTCGAGTTCTACAATCGCAAGGAAATCCGCGACCTGCTGGCCTATCTGAAAGTCCTGGTCAACCCCGCCGACGAGGTCGCCCTGTTGCGGATCATCAACACGCCGACGCGCGGGATTGGCAAGGTGACTGTCGATCGCGCCAAGGCCTTTGCCATCGATCGCGGCCTGACACTGTACGAAGCACTCAAACGTGCCGACCAGATCGCCGCGCTGGGCAACGCCGCCAAGACCAAGCTGGGCGCCTTTGCGTGTCTGATGGAGAAGTTACGCCGGCAGATGGAGGGGAAGGTCGCACCGTTGGCCGAACGCGTCTTTGCGGAATCCGGGCTGGAAAAGTCCTTCCAGGGAACCGGTCAGGAAGGTCAGGATGCGCTGGAAAACGTCAGCGAATTGATCAACGCCGCCGCTTCGTACGACCAGCAGGTCGAGGAGCCGTCGCTGATCGACTACCTCCAGCAGATCGCGCTGTTCAGCGACACCGACGCCTACGAGGCCTCCAGCGAACGTGCGGCCCTGATGACGCTGCACGCCGCCAAGGGGCTGGAATTCGAACATGTCTTCGTGATCGGCCTGGAGGACGGCCTGTTGCCCCACGAACGGGGCACGGGCGATTCCGACGAACTGGAAGAGGAGCGGAGGCTCTTCTTCGTGGGTGTCACCCGGGCCAAGACCAATCTCTATATCAGTTACGCCCGCTATCGCACCGTCCGGGGGCAATTCCTCCGGACCGTGGCGTCGCCTTTCCTGTTCGAGTTGGGCCCCGATGTCAGGCCGCCGGAAGAGGAAGAGCCCCAAAGTGAGTCTTTTGCGTTCGGCTCGGGCGGGCGGTCCACTCGCTCCTCGACCGTTCCGTTGCATCCGACGCCAACCAAGGAACCGGCGCCCTTCTCGGCGGGGCAGCTCGTCCGCCACAAGACCTTCGGATTGGGCCGGGTCGTCAAGTTCGTCGACATGGGCGCCAACAGCGTTGTCACGGTCAATTTCAACTCTGGACAGACCAAATCGCTCCTCCTACAATACGCCCATCTCACGGTGCCCTAGACAAGACCCTGTTGCACCTGAATTAGGGGGAACAGAGATGGGTAGACGAATGAATCGCAGAGCGTTCCTGCATGGTGCGGCGACAGCCGGGGCGGGGCTCCTGACAACACCCTACATCTCGACGGCCGCTCCGAACGCTGCAGTTGACAACGCCCAGAGCATTCTCGGGCAGGCTGAACAGCGAATCCAACAGCATCGCATGGGGGGCGCTACACTGACGATCACGCTCCCCGGCCGAAGGGTCCTGGCGTCCGACACGGACGTTCAGATTCGTCAGCAGCGACACAAGTTTCTCTTCGGGTGCAACATCTTCAAGTTGAACCGTTGTCGCACCCCTGAGCACAACGCCGCCTATGCGGATCGCTTCTCGGATCTGCTCAATTTCGCCACGTTGCCGTTCTACTGGTGGAACTACGAGCGTACCAAGGGTCAACCGCAGGATAAGCGAACGGAAGACATCGTGCGGTGGTGCAAGGCCCATGGGATAACGACCAAGGGGCATCCACTCGCCTGGAACTGGGCCGATCCACCGTGGTTGAACGGGACACCCGATGAGGTCATGCGGCTGCAGTTGGAACGTATCGAACGCTGCGTCCGACGCTTCAAAGGCGACATCGACATCTGGGACGTCGTCAACGAGGCGACCCACTACAACCGCGCCGAGCCGAAGGAGCGTGCTCCTCTACTGACGGATGCGATCGAGAAGATGGGCGTCGAGGCGTATATCCGCACGGCCTTTCAGAAGGCGCGGCATGCCAATCCCCAGGCGACCCTGCTGATCAATGACTATCGCACCGACCCGGCTTATGCCGACAAGGTCATATCGAAGTTGGTCGATGACTCACAACGGCCGCTCTACGACGTCGTTGGTATCCAGTCGCACATGCATGGTCGCTATTGGGGCGTCCAACGCGCCTGGGCAGTCTGCGATCGCTTCGCCAAGTTTGGCAAACCTCTGCATTTCACCGAGACCACGGTGGTCTCCGGCCCCAAGCAAGGCTCTGGGTGGCTCACGACACCCGAGGGCGAGGAGCGCCAGGCCAAGGATGTTGCCGAGTTCTACACCGTGCTCTTTTCCCACCCGGCCGTTGAGGCGATCACTTGGTGGGACTTCACCGATCAGAATGCCTGGCAGCGTGCGCCGGCCGGTCTGATTCGCGATGACATGTCGCCCAAGCCGGCCTACGAACGCTTGCGCGATCTGATCAAGAACAAGTGGTGGACACGAGTCGATGCGAAAGCCGAACCAAGTGGGAAGGTCTCGTTCAAGGGCTTCTTCGGCGCGTACGAGGTCGCTGTCCGACAGGGCGACCGGCGACTCACCGGAACGTTCACCCTTGATCGAGACACCACCTCAGGCATTGACGTTCAACTCACCTGAATCGCGACGGGAACCGTTCGGCCGATCGGATGTTGTGATTTGCCCTGGTTATGCTAGAATCCCAGCGGACAGTGGCTCCCCAGCAGGCACGGGGCAGCGACGATCTGCCGAATATCAGAAGAAGAGGGTCCCAAGGATGAACTACGCAGTCATCATGGCCGGCGGCACCGGCAAGCGCCTCTGGCCTCTCAGTCGCCAGAAGCGACCCAAGCAGGTTTTGCGCCTTCTGGACGGCCGAACGCTTCTGGAGTGCTGTTTCGAGCGACTCACGCCGGTCTTCGACCTGCGCAACATCATCGTTCTGACCAACGCCGCCTACGTGGATCTCGTGCGCGAGGAATTGCCTGGCTTGCCTTCGGGCAATGTGATCGCCGAGCCAATGGTCCGCGATACCGCCAGCGCGATCGGGCTGGCCGCCACCGTTCTGGCCAAGTACGATCCCGAGGCAACCATGGCCGTCGTAACCGCCGATCAACTCATTCAGCCGGCAGAAGTCCTTCAGAACGCCCTGAAGGACGCCTGTGCGTTCGTCGACGAGAACCCCGAGGCGCTGGTCACCTTCGGGATCAAGCCGACGTTCCCCAGCACGCAATTGGGCTATGTCAAGTACGGAGCGACCCCGGATGACAGCCGGATCCGCCCGGTGGAGGAATTCGAAGAGAAACCGGACCAGGAGACGGCCCGCCACTATGTCGCGAGCGGGCAATACGCCTGGAATTCCGGCATGTTCGTGTGGAAGGCTGGCACGATTACCCGTCTGCTGGCCGAATTCGTCCCGGAAACGGTCGCGCCGCTGGCCCGGATCGCCGCCGCCTGGGACACGCACGAACAGGAAACCGTGCTGAACGACGCCTTTGGCGAACTGCCCAAGATCAGCATCGACTACGCCGTCATGGAGCGGGCCTCTCAGGTCCATGCCATTCAGCTCGATTGTCGCTGGCTGGACATGGGTTCGTTCGCCGCGCTGGCGGACATCGTCGAGTGCGATGACAGCAAAAACGTCGTGGTCGCTCAGGCCAGCGAATTGCTCGATTGCAAGGACAGTATCGTCGTCACGGAAGAGCACGGCCATCTCATTGCCGCCATTGGGCTAGACAACGTGATCATCGCCCATACCCCGGACGCCACGCTCGTATGCCATGCGGACCAGGCGGGGCGACTGAAAGAGCTTCTAGAGCAGATCGAGTCGCGCGGTCGCTCGAAATATCTCTAGTCGGCCGGATCGGTTCCCAGCGAGACAGTTTGGAAAATGAGATACCTGGCAATTGACCACGGAGTGAAACGCACGGGGCTGGCAATCTGCGACGCGGCCGAGATGATTGCCTCGCCACTCTGCGTGCTGCGCGGCCCAAAGGACATTTGCGGGCAGATCGCGCAAATCATTGACAAAGAAGAAGTTGAGGCGATTGTCCTTGGACTCCCGCTCAACATGGATGATTCCGAGGGCTCCCAGGCCAAGAAGGTCCGGCTCTTCGCCCAGCAGTTGGGCCGTCACGTCTCAGTCCCCATCCATTTCCAGGACGAGCGCCTAACCAGCTTTGGCGCCAGAGAGAAGTTCGAGGCAACCGGGCTGCCAAAAGCCAAGAGGCGAACCCTTCTCGATGCGCTGGCCGCAGCCGAGATCCTCCAGAATTTCCTGGACCGCCCGGATAGGACGTGAGAAGCGACCCGGCCCCTCATATCCCGTGCCGGCGTGGTGGATTACGCAGTTTTTTCCGGCTCCTGTCGGGAAAAGACTTGCTTGCATCGCCGTAAGTCGTTTAAACTACTCGATTCATAATTGATGGGATGTTAAGGCAGCCTCATTGAGAGGCCAACGAAGAAGGGTTTTAGGAAGAGATGCTGACAAAAGAAGAAAAAGGCCGGATCATCAGCGAATATGAGACCCACGAGGGCGATACCGGGTCTCCGGAAGTGCAAGTGGCGCTTCTGACCAAAGAGATCAACGAATTGACCGAACATCTGAGAAACCACCCGAAAGACCACTCCTCCCGCCGTGGTCTGCTCAAGATGGTCGGCAATCGCTCAGCGCTGTTGAAGTACGTACGTGGCAAGGACGTCAAACGTTACCAGGGCCTCATTTCCCGCCTTGGGCTGCGGAAATAACATAACACTGTGTATCGCTGCAGCGAGCCGAGGCTGTCCTCACTGATGAGCGCACCCCGGTCGTAGGGAAGGCAGAAAGACCTTCCTGGTGGCGCACATACGCACAAACCAGTGAGGTATTTATGTCGGAAGTTCACACAGTTTCCAGAGAAATCGGGGGCCGCACTCTTACGATCGAGACCGGCCGCATCGCCCGACAGGCGCACGGCGCTGTCATGGTGCGTTACGGCGAGACCGTGGTCCTGGTGGCCGCGGCCACCGCGCCTCCCAGATTCGACGATATTGACTTTTTCCCGCTCAGTGTCGACTATCGCGAGCGACACAGCGCCGCGGGCAAATTCCCCGGCGGCTTCATCAAGCGCGAGGGGCGTCCCAGCACCAAGGAGATCCTGACGGCCCGGAT
>JANQFY010000036.1 GCA_028277585.1 Sedimentisphaerales bacterium | reverse complement strand
TTTCCCACAGAGTCCATCGCGAAGATCCGGTAACGGACGAGGTTGCGATGCGCTTGAACGGGCGCCGGAAGCTGGGCCGTGAAGACGTCGTCCCCGGCTTCGGCGTCGCCGTCGAGTCCATCGTCGCGCATATCCACCGTCATCCAGGCGTCTTCATAGCGAGGATCGTCCAAACCAATGTAATCGCCGGGCGCGACGACCTGATAGGCCAGCCCGATCATCTGCACACCGTCTGGATCGGTCGCCTTGACCGTGATCGTAACGACCTCCCCGGATCTCGGCTCGCGGGGCGAGTGTGTCACTTGCCTCAGATGCGGCGCGACATTGTCGGTCTGTACCTCCATATTGGGGAAACCCGGGGTCGGCGACGCGTGACGCCAACTGCCGCCCAGGTCGTTGTCGAACAGAGGATTGACCAATTGCAGTGAGTGCCCCCTTCCCGGCTGATCGGCCGGGATGGGATCGCCCACGATCGGCCAGGGGAAACCCAGTCGGTACGTGACCTCATCCACGACAACACCGTCAGCGTCGGCGAGAACGATCTTCTCGCCTTCGTTGCTCAGCTTCCCTCCATAGGGCCCGAGTACGAGAAGGGTGGGCAGGTCAATGCGCAGAAGCATCCACTTGGAAGTCAATTGATCCTGATTCTGCCCCACGACGGCGTACCCCCCCGCCGGCAGAACGGTTCCTTCCGGAAACGTGAAGAACACGCCTTCACTGAGGCGCCATCCCGAAAGGTCCACGTCACCCGAGCCGGGATTGTGCAGTTCGATGAACTCGACGAGTTCCGTCTCCACGTCCGGGTTGGTGTGAAGCTCATTGATAACCACCTCGCCGGCTCGTATCGAAGCAAGCGGCGCGAGGGCCAGGATCATTGTCAGTACGGTTGTCTGCCAGTTGCGAATCATATCCTCTTCCGTTGTTGAACTATGAAACCAGTTTCGTGTGTCACTCATGTTGCCAATCAGAACGGCCCTATCTCAGCGGCAGGGTCATCAGTTCCAGGCGATCCGCCTATCGACGCGCTCGCCCGCCAGGCGGCGCCGTCGCCCAGCGCTGCCGCCGGATCGGCAAGGACCAGCGAAGCGCCGTCTCCGTCAGCCTCTTGCGGCCAATCAGGTCCGTCGCTGTACTCGAACTGGGCGATTGTCCCGGCCCAGTAATCCACGAGCTTGACGTTCTCCCCACCATTGGCCAGTCGGCCTGCATACTCTCCGGCGATCAGCCCGGCCAGATCCGCGCCATAGCGCGAGAGGAAGGCTGATTCGCTTCGAACTACCAGGATGAACTCTCCAGGCGCGAGCGTTGTGATCGCGCCGGCAGCAAAATCGAACGTGACGCCATCCGTGAAGGAGACGGTGCTCAGATCCTGTATTTGATCGCCCACGTTCTTGAGTTCGATAAACTCGTACTCGTCGTTGTCGCTCACCACGTCGCCGTCCAACCGCGGCGGATTGTACATCAGTTCGGTGATTCGCAAATCCGCGAGAATGCCGCTTTCTGTCGACGAGCCGACCAGGAACTGAATGGGCGACGACCAGTGGCTCCAACGGCCCGTCGTGTCCTGCATGCGACAACGGACGCGGTAAGTCCGCCCCGGCTCCACCGCGGACGCCGGAATCGCGACATGGTCGTCGAACTCGGTCAGCTCCTCGCTTTCCCAAACCGCGTTGATCTCGTACTTGCCGCGTCCGGTTCCGGAATCCACCGACGCATCGTCCGAAGGTTCCGGCACATTCAGTGCGGTCAGGCGCACATCAATGAAACAGTCGGAACTTCCGCTGAGAGACTGGTTGAGAACCTGCACGGCGATCACGTTGGTCCCTTCGACCAGCAAAGCGCTCGGATCGCCCAGATCGTGGCGAACGAAACTGACGTTCTCGATCGCACTATTGGCGGTTGCACCATGAGGTAACTCGCTGGCAGCGACGTTGTCCTGATACGCCAGTTGCCCATTGATCCAGAGGTTCACCCCGTCGTCGTACTTGACATCGAGCATCAGCTTATCCAGCGCCGTGACGCCCGTCGCATTGAAGGTCTTACGCAGATAGAGCGTGGTGTATCGGCCCCGCATGTCGTCTAGGCTGGTGGCGATAAAGGACTCGCCGTAACCGATGGCGGTCCGCCCTGTCGCCCAGAGCGAGTCGTCGAATGCCAGTTGACGCCAGGCTTGAGACGGGGTCGAAGGCTCTTCCGTTCCCTTGTGGTACTTCCACGAGGCTCCGTCGGGCACGAGCGTAACGCCGGAAGCAGGCTCGTCCACCTGAGCCGCGGGGGACACCTCAGCGAGGCGCCACTTCATCGCGGCGAACGTTTGATGCCCCTGTGGATCATCGAACGCTCCCACGCCGAATGCCAATGCGTCCGCTGGGAAACCGGCCGGAGTGCGCGAAACCACGACCGGAGTGGCGGGAATGTCGGTGTCGTCATCGATGCGATCGAGGTTGCCAGCCCCCCACCCTCCAGGGCTCATGAACTCGTGCATACGTTGGACCATCCCGGGAAAATCCCCGGTGGCTGAACTCTGATAGTACGTGCCCCGATTCGTGTTGCGCGGATGATGATCCCACATCACTCGATCGGCCTGCACGAAGGACAGCTCTCCGTCCGGATCGGAGATCACCTCGGCGCATTCGTCGATGATCTGACCGCACTGATCGGCGTTCAGCAGCAGGTCGGAGAGTTCGCGCACGCGATTCTGGAAAGCAATGATGCAATCGGGGAACCGGTGATACGTTCTCGGATTAGAAACGCTGTGCCCCTGGAAGAACCGGGGATCGAGCACCTGCTTCCAATACTCGTCGTCGTGCGTGTAGATGTCCGTATCCCAGGAGTGGTCGAAATCCCACGGGATCATCCACCACTGACCGGTTTCGGGATGCGCGTAGTAGAGACAGTTCCAACGGTCGGTCAGATCGTAGTGATGCACGGCGTCACAGATCGTGCGATAGCTGTAGTACAGATCCAGATTGGTGTTCTCGGTCCACCACTGGCGATCCGAAGGGTAGCGCTGATAGGCGCTGCAGAACGCAACGACGTCGCTGTGGTCGGCGACCTGGGCGGGCCCCTGATTGTTCTTGTTGCCCGTGCTTCCGTTACAGGCGAAGTACATCTTGTACAGATTGCCGTCGGGAAGATCGCGTGCATCGAGGAAGCGCCCGTCCGGCTGCTCGATCGCCAGGTACAGTCCCCAGAAATCGCCCTCGTATTGGATCGGGCCGGACTCTTCCTCCTCATCGATCACGCGGAAATGTAGCCAGTTCATATGGCACGAAGGGACGCCAGCTAGTTTCATCAGCTTGGTCGTCACCGCCTCGTACATCCCGTGCTCGCCGCGGTTTCTCGTGTTGTTGAACTGGAAGCACGCAGAGAAGTTCAGCTTGTCCCACTTCGTCTTGTAAGGGTTGCCTTCGTCATCGTGGGCCTGGAAATGGTGACCTCGATTGAAATCGAATTTCCACCGGTTCTTCCCGAACGCGTACGTCGCCCATCCGCCGCGGGGCCGATACCAGATGTGATCGTACACGACGCCGTCGTAGACCAGCGTACCGGTCCACTGATACCAGCTAGCCTTCTCATTGCACCGGGCGTCGGGGATGGGATTGAACTGGCAATTCTCGATGTCGTCCTTGTTGGCGATCAAATGATAGATGGGCAGCGAGCGCATCACATCCGTTCCGAACGCGACTTTGTTGGCACGGGCGGGGTTCGAGCTGCCCGGCTCAATCGCGCCACTCCAGGCCGGGGCGCCGTCGTAGACGAAATACGCGAAATTGGGTTGAGGGTCATCTCCATACGGCACAGTGATAGACGAGCCGGCGTTGTCTGCAACGACAATGCGATACCGCACCAGACGGCGATGCATCTGGAGCGAACCGGGCATCTGAATCGTGTAGATGTCATCCCCGGCCTGCTCGTCGCCGGCGATGCCCTCGTCGTTCATCGGAACATCGACCCAATTGGTCTGGTATTGCCCATCCTTGAAACGCCGGTTATTGCCGTCGGAATACTGATAGCGAATGTAGTGTCCCGGATCGACCACTTGATACTCCAGGGTAACCGACTGGACCCCGTCGGGGTCCGTGACCTTGGCGGTGATGCTCACCGTTGCATCAGAGGTGGGTTGTTTCGGCGTGTGTCCGACCTGACGAATGTGGGGCGGGATGTTGTCGGCCAGGACCTCGGCATTGACCGCCGCGGGTGTGGGCCGCTCAGAACGCCAACTGCCCGCCAGATCGTTGTCGAACACCGGGTTGGTCAGTTGCAAGGAATGTCCCGTCCCTGGACGGTCGGCGGGAATGGGATCGCCCACGGTGGGCCAGGGGAAACCGAGTTGGTAGTCCACCTCATCCACGACTTCTCCAACCGCATTGCAAAGCACGATCCGCTCGCCGTCGTTGGCAAGCTTGCCGGCAAACGGTCCCCACACGACGTCCAAGGGCAGAACGGAGCGTCCCGAGCTCCACTTGGCGTGCGCGTGCATCGGGTCCTGGGCGACGATGACATAGCCGCCGGCGGACAGCATGACCCCATCGGGAAAGGTGTAGCGAATCCCCTCGACGAAGCTCCATCCCGAGAGATCGATGTCATCCACCCCAGCATTGAATAATTCGACAAACTCGACCCATTCGGTCTTGTCATCGGGATCGGAGTGGATCTCGTTGATGACAACCTCGAAACTGCTCTGGGCGCCCACAACGACAGAATCTCCGCCAAGCAGGACTGAGCACAAGCCCAGGCAAAGAATGCTGAACCGGAACGCGGATACTATCGCGGCAAGAATCTGAGATCTCTGTCGTGCGGTCAACGTCTGTCCTTCGTTTGTGTTCGGTCCGACAGCGCGAGGGTCCACCTTGGGCGCACCCCGTCTCAGGGATCCCAGATCACACCTCCATGTCCACCGCTCCGACATTCTACCCAATTTAACACCCCATTGTCAAACGCGTTTGACGGGTAACAACCGACGATTCAGGGCTGCCCTACTCCATTCCTACCCAGGGTCCACTTCCGGTGTTCTGGTCGGCCTCAGGCTGCGAATCCTAATCTCCCGCGTAGCTCAACACGGCTACGACGCGACCTTCGGAGTCCTCCAGGGTGATGGTTTCGCCGCCATTGGAGAGTTGCCCCTTATAGTTGCCCTGCACGAAGTTCCCTTCGCCTCCGGTGGGGCTGACGGCGCGTTGCCTGAAGGCGCTCGCCTCAGGCGAAACATAGAGGCTGCCTCCGGCGATGATGACCGTGCCTTCGGCGAACGTATGTCGAATGCCTTCGGTGAGCCGCCATCCGGAGATATCCACGGCGTAGTCATTAGTATTGACCAGCTCGACGTATTCCTCATCCTGATTTCCGGACTCCGGGTTGTAGTCGAAACGGCCAAACTGGATGGTCGCGTCGGTCGGCTGCGAATCCGGGATGCCGGCAACGCCGCCCACTGGTGGGTTCGTGGTGTTGTGAATACTGTGGTTGACGTACAGTTGGACCCGACGTGGAGGGAAGTAGTTCTTCAGGGAATTCACCCTCCTGGCGATCGCGTCCAGTTCGTGCTGCCGAGTCTTCTCATCGGACAAGTGAGGCTGAAGCGCCGCGTGAAGCTCGTCGATTCGGTTCTCAAACAGCGCCAGATCGGCAGGCATACCCGCCGG
Source organism: Sedimentisphaerales bacterium (assembly GCA_028277585.1). GTDB lineage: Bacteria > Planctomycetota > Phycisphaerae > Sedimentisphaerales > Anaerobacaceae > Anaerobaca. Next base: position 22,598 of record JANQFY010000036.1, on the reverse strand, counting down.
CTGCAGGAGTTGATCCATCACCGTACGCAACCGGCGCAGGAACATCTCCTGCGTCTCCGGGAGATGGTACATCACACTGAGATAGGTGCTCCACTGACGGGCGTTATTCTTCGGGTGACTGTCCGCCCCCAGGAAAGGGTGGGTTGTATAGATCCAGCCGTCGCCGGTGACCCCAAACGTCCAGTCCTTGTCCCAGGGAAAGATCGACCACTCACCGCTGCCGTTCGTGTCGCGGTAGAAGTAGAAGTTCTTGCGGATGTCGTCGGTGTCCTGCAACAGACACCGGGCACCCAGATAGTTCATCATCTGAGGAAGATTGAAGTTGTCGAAGACGAAGACCCGACGCTCGTCCTCGGTGGCGGCGTTGAGCCCCTCGACCACGGCTGCCATGTCAGCCAATCCTTCGTGCTCGCGCGTCTTCTTCTCGATCCCGGTACTGATGTCATTGAATACCGGCGTAATGGCCCCCCGCTGCACGAACTTATAGAGAGCGCCGTCCGTCGTGTAACCATTGCGTTCGAGAAACTCCTCGTCCACCTGCTCGATGAAGATGCCGACCCGATCGACGTCCCCATTCACAACAGACAGCGTGAGAAAGGACAACGAGGCCGGACACCCCGCGTTGCGCATTGTCTCAAACGCCAGAGGTTGACGAAGGTAAGTTTCGTCCGAACCGTTCTCGTTGAGATTGAACTCCTTGACTCGATCGTACTCATCGGAGATACGGAACTTGAAACCGTTGTTGAACACGAACTTCTGTGAATTGCGGGCAGTGTAGCCTCCACGCTTACGCACGAAGATGTTGTCGTAGAACTCGCCGTCGTAGAACACGGACGCCCGCGTACCGGCCCGACTATTCGCCCGGCCAATCGACTCGGTAAACCAGCGCAGAATCGGGAGATCGCTGACAAGATTGGGGTCCCGTACGACGGTGCCGAAGTACTCGGGCGAATTGTCGGGCACGAGGAACTGAGGCGCATCGGCAATGCCTCCGCCGGCATCCACAGCCGCAATGGACCAGCGGATCATGTTCCCGGCGAAGAAAAACTCGGAGGGAATAACGGCCGAGTAAACGCCATCTCCTGCGGTCGCATCCGACTCAGCGCCGTCATCGCGCATGACCAGTGATTCACCAGAAGTGAAGGCATTCTCCGGCCAGTAGTTCACCCGCGTTGTCAGCCGTACCTGGAGAACCGGGAACCCGCGGGGCTCCACCCTAGCCGTGACCAACAGATCCTCGTCCTCAGTCGGCTCCGATGGGCTGTGCGTCACTTCCGAAACGGCCGGGCCCACCAGCGCCAGAGCGGCGCCATTGACACCGCCCGGCGTCGGATTGACGAAATACCCCTCCGCTTGCTCGTCAGCCTCTATGGTCTGGATCTGCGTGCCGACCAGTTCGGGCAAGACCAACAGGTCCGAACTAGACAGCGTCACATTGAGCCCCTGAATGGCCAGCACATTGCGGCCGGCCTGCAGAGCATCCTTGAACGAGGACAGATCGAATTCCTCGGCCTCGACGGCGTATTCGTCCAGGTGGTTGGTCGTCGCAAGAGAATCGAAAGCCAGATCCTCGAGCCCCGGCGCGTTGGCGCCCGCCACGGCTTGACCGTTGAGAAAGGCCACGAAGCCGTCTTCGAATCGCATCTTCAAGACGAGCCCATCGATGCTGGACGGATCGGTCACATCGAACTCAATGCGCGCATACACAGAGGGATTCACACTCCTCATCGCCGCGACATCGAGATTCACCAGCCCCGCATAGTCATAGCCCACGCCCGTCCGACCAGTAATCCAGGCCCTGTCGTCGAACTCCACGTTCGTCCAATCCAGACCCAGCGAGCCGTCGGTGGGCACGAGCGCTTTCGCCTCGGCCTGAGGAGGAACCAGAACCATCTGAGTCACATTGGCGACGGAGTCACCCATTTGACCGTAAGAGAGTCCGGCGAATTGCTGAGGGTACGTATCATAGTGGTGAACGATCGTCTCGCCATCCGGCGCGACAAGCGCCAGGAACTCCCCCCCACTGCTCAGCTTGAAATTGGCGTGCAATTCCTGCCCGGGGCCGCCGCCGTCCTTGCCGGACGCGAAAACCACCAGGTACCCGCGCGGCGCAACTTGCACCGCAGGCAGTTCCCACTTCGTCAGATCCTCGGCGTTGTCGGTCAGATACCAACCCTCGAGATCCAGGAAGACCCCCGTCGGATTGTACAGCTCGATCCAGTCGGAAGACTGTCCGTCCGCATCAATGAGTTCGCCCTGCGAGAGGGGGACATCGCTCGTATTGACCGCCATGAATTCACTGATAACGGGCGTATCCTGAGCCCTCGCCGTCCCCAGCGTCAACAAGAAGACAATCACCATCCCCAGCAACGAACCACGCCTCATGAGCTGCCGTCTCCTAATGGACGCCGGGTGAACCGCCAGCACTCGCACTGGCCTGCCAAGTATCCTCGAGACCCCAGTCTTCGGCGTTCGCACCGGCCGGGTCGACGACAACCAGAGAATGTCCCTGCCCGTCGGTCAGATCGAACCAATCGTCGGCGTATTCGAAGTCGAGAATCGTCCCGTTCCAGAAGTCCTCAAGCCGAATGCTCTCTCCCCCGTTGGACAGCCGGCCGGAGTATTCGCCGGCGATGAGGCCCGACAGCGCCGAACCATAGCGTGCTTCGAAGGCGGCTCGGCTCTTGACCACCAGCACAAACTCGCCCGGCCCCAGCGACGTCACATCGCTGTCGCCGAAATGGAAGGCCACACCGTTCGTGAATGAAACCGAACTGAGATCGAGCGTATCGGGCCCGGTGTTCATCAGTTCGATGAACTCGAAGTCATCGTTGTTCGCGTCACTGTCATCCGCCGCATCGGCCGGATTGTACATCAGTTCGGTGATGCGCAGGTAAGCACTGGTCCCCTGGGCGACCGCTTCGCCGGCCTCGAACTGAATCGGGGCGGACCAGTGACTCCATCGCCCGGTACCGTCCTTCATGCGGCAGCGAAGGCGATAGGTCTGCCCCGTCTCCACCACCGAAGCCGGCACCACGATATCACTGGCAAACGCCGTCAGCACGTCGCTCTCCCAGACCGGGTCGATCTCGTATCGCCCCGGGCGATCGAGGACGACCGGCGGCGAATCAGGCGTCGGGCCGTCGTCATCAGCCACTCGTTCCCCGGTGAGTCGCGCATCGACAAAACAATCGGAACTGCCCGCCAGCGAGGCGTTGAGGACCTGAATGGCGATCACGTTCTCACCGTCAACCAGTATGTCACTCGGCGTCCCCAGCTCGTAGCTGATGAAGTCGGGCAACTCGATGGCCGAGATCGCCGTTGCGTCATGCGGCGCCTCGGCCGAGGCGACGTTGTCCTGGAAGACCAGTGTGTCATTGATCCATACATTGATCCCGTCATCGTACATGACGTCCAGGATCAGTTTGTCGAGGGCACCGACGGCGCTCGCATCAAAGGTCTTGCGCAGATAGACCGTACTGTAACTGCCTCTCATGTCGCCCAGGTATGTGACGATGAACGCCTCGCCGAACCCGATCGCGGTTCGGCCGGGCAGCCAGTCGGAATCGTCGAATTCCAGCGTTCGCCAGTCAGCCGGAGGCTCGTCCAAACCCTTGGCGTAGCGCCATTGCGCTCCATCTGGAACCAGGACGTGCTCGTTGTCGTCGCCGCTCTGCACGATCTTCGAACCCGGCTCCACGGCGCCGAGTCGCCACTGCATGGCGGCGAACGTCTGCGCGCCCTGGGGGTCGCTAAAGGGACTCGTGCGGAACGTCAGATCGTTCAACGGGAATTCATCCGATCCGGTCGCCGTGACGATCGGGGTCTGCGGGATGTCCGGATCTTCGAAATAGGTGTCGAACGAGCGGTTGTTGGAGACGGCGTAATCCTTCATGATCTGCACCATGCCCCGGAAATCGCGACTGCTCGCCCGCTGATAGAACCGCCCTTGGCCCGCCTTGCTGGACCGCACGTTGGAGCTGACCATGATAGGATTGTAATCCCACATCGCCCGGTCGGCCTCGACGAAGGTCGGGCCACCAGTCGGCGGATCGATCACGTTCGCCATTTCGTCCAGCAACTGGTACAGCTGATCGGGGTTGTACAGCAGATCGAAGAACTCCCGATAGCGGTTCTGGAATTCGATCATCAGGTTGGCGTTCGAGAAGATGGCCGCCTGCCTCTTGAAGTCGTCCTCGCCACTGCCGTACATGTTGTTGGCCCAGGTCAAATCGACATCCCAGGCCAGCATGGACCATTTCTCGGTCTCGGGATTCAGGTAGTAGAACCAGTTCTTGCCATAGGCGATGTCGCCGTGGTGGACGCCTTCGACCACGCACCGATACCCGTAGTAACCGTCCAGGTTGACGTTGTCGCGCCACCACGTCTCCGGCGGGCGGCTGCGATAGCCGCTCATGAACGCATTTAGGTCCGACCGGTCGGTGACGTGGGTCAGCCCCTGATTGTTCAGATCGCCCGTGCCCCCTTCCATCTTGTAGAGGTTGCCGTCGGGCAGATTGTGTTCGTTCAGGAAACGCCCGTCCATCTGCTCGAGGACCATATAAAGACCCCAGAAGTCGCCCTGATACTGGGTGGCGCCCGCCTCATCGGCTTCGTCGATCACGCGGAAGTGGAGCCAATGCGTCTTGGGCGCCTCGGACCCCATGAGGTTGAAGAGTTTGAAGGCGGCCGCTTCGAACATCCCCTGCTCGCCACGATGCTGGTAGTCGCCTTGCTGAATACAGGCCGAGAAATTCATCTTGTCCCAGGTCGTGTCGTACTTCCGCCCGTAGTCGTCCCGCGCCTGGAAGTAATGCCCCCGCTTGAAATCGAACTTCCACATGTTCTTGCCCATGGAGTAGCGCCAGACGCCCCCGCGCGCGCGGAAGGTAATGTGATCGTAGACTTCCCCATCGTAGACCAGCGTACCGTACCAGGGATAGTCACCGCCCCAGTATTGGCCCTTCGTGGCGCCAGGCATGAACATGGCGTCCAGCACATCCTGCTTCTTGGCGATCAGGTGATAGACGGGCAAGCTCTGGAGCACTTCGTCGCCGTACGCGACAACCTGGCCCATCTCGCCGCCGGCGCCAGGGCGAATCGCGCCCTCCCAAGCGGGCATGTCGTCATACACGAAGTACGCGAAATTGGGTTGGGGATCGTCGTCGTATGGCACCGTGACATTGTTGCCAAGATCGTCCTCGACAGTGATTTGGTAGCGGACGAGCCCTCGGTGAATCTGCTCATCGGCGGGCAACTGGACCGTGTAGATGTCGTCACCGGCCTCGGCGTCACCGTCGAGTCCGTCGTCATGCATAGCAGCCGTTGTCCAGCCGGACGTGTAGCGACCATCGCGTAGCGTCGTGTACTGACCGGGGGCAATGACCTTGTAGATGAGCATTGCCATCTGGACGCCGTCCGGGTCGGTGATCTTGGCCGTGATTGTCACGGGTTTGCCCGATCTGGGCTGCCTGGGGGTGTGTTTGACCTGTCTGACATGGGGCGGGAGGTTCTCGGCCCACACCTGATTCTGCGCCGCGGGCGTTGGACTGCCCGAGCGCCAACTGCCGCCCAGGTCGTTGTCGAGCAGCGGATTGACCAGTTGCATGGAATGGCCTGTCCCAGGCTGGTTGTTGGTGGTCGGGTCGCCGACGGTCGGCCAGGGAAAGCCCAATTGGTACGTCACCTCATCCACGACGGCGCCCTCGGCGTCGCAGAGGACCACCCGCTCGCCTTCGTTGCGGAGCCGTCCCCCATAGGGCCCAAGCACAACGGATTCGGACACATTCATGCGGGACGAGGTTCGCTCGGCCAGGATGTGGTCGGGGCTCTGCCCGACGATGATGTAACCACCGGCCGGCAAGAGGGTTCGGGCTGGAAACGTATAGGCGATCGCATCGGTAAACGACCAGCCGGAGAGATCGACCGCCTCCGAGCCGTGGTTGTACAGTTCGACGAATTCCACCAGTTCGGTCTTCACATCAGGGTCCGTGTGGAGTTCGTTGATAACAACTGTGGATTCAGCCCAGGTCTGGACGGAGAACAGTGCACAGAACCCAAGCACGACGGCGACAATCGGGAATTGCTTCGATGTGGTCACTTCCAGTCCTCTTCCAGATTAACACGAATCCAACAATAGGCAGCCTGACGTACACCCTGACCCCATCGGTCCAAGGAATGCATCCGCGTCCGCCGCATCCGCATCATGTATCTTATCCTATTTAACATCGGCCGGTCAAGACCGCCCCGAAAACAGCAACCAGCGGTCCCGGGGCGATTTGTCTGCCCGACGCGACTCACCGAGTCGAACCGGCATCGCTAACATCCATTACTATTTACTATATAGACACTTAGAAAGAAGACAGTGCTCAATACACCTTGATTCGCCTGCACTTCAGCCATACCGGACCAGACATGATCCTCCGACAAACGGCCGATAATCGCGGCGTCTTCCCTCATGGTGCTGCCGCCGTGCCTACACAAGTACTGACGGAGTCGGTGCACATGCGCGTCAGGAAAAAAAGCTCAGAACGGGAATTCCGCCAGAGAAGCATGGCCTTGGGTCTTGACAGAAGACCCTAAATCCCCTATACTGTTTATCGTTGTCTAGATGGGAGAGTGAGGCGGCTTCATCTTCTTGCCCCCTCTGTCGTGGAAGGATTCCGACTCTACTGCGATGGTCCGCACGGGGCGTGCGCCTGTTGCCCTCGTTGCGGGACATCTACAGGTACAGAGACTGCGCTGCGATGAACTGGGGGCGGCCCCAGCAAACAGAACCTGATTCGGAGGTGAGAGTAATGGGGAAAGTCGACGAGAGAAGTGGGGCATTCAACCACACCTGGCCCGGTGCGTGCCGGTCCACCGTGAGCATTGGAATCATTCTTCTGGTCCTGATGGCCGGGAGCACCGCGTTGGCGGGCCCTACCAACGGCCTGGTCGCCAGTTACTCCTTCAGCGGCAATGCCAATGACAGCAGCGGCAACGGTCACCACGGCACAGCCTACGGGGCCACGCTCACGACCGACCGCTTCGGGAATGCCAACGGCGCCTACCGATTTGATGGTGTGGATGATCATGTCGCTGTACCTTATGCGCCCGCCTTTCAGTTGCCGGTGTTCACCATGTCGGCCTGGGTGAAGCCGGATATCGACTACGTCACCGCGTCTGGTCCCGGTCTGATCGTGGGCCGCGGCGAAGACTTTGCGACGGATGACGCTTCATCCATGCTGCTTGTCGCCCATGGGAGTTCACCGTATGGTTCCGGCGGCTTCCTGATGTATGAAACCGGCAGTGGCAGTGAGCGTTACTACAGCAGTGGCGTTTTCCCGTCGGAAGGGCTCTGGACCCATATGGCCGTCACCAGAGCAGCGGATGGAACGATCACCATGTATGCCAACGGAGGTGAGATTGGCAACTGGACAGGCACGACTGCTCCGACCGGTGACTGCTACCAGGATCTGACGATAGGCGCCCGTTGGTATGGCTCGGGCTCAAGGTACACGCTCGAGAATTTCTTCACCGGGTCGATTGACGATGTCATGATTTACGACCGAGCCCTGTCGGCCGACGAGGTGGGCGACTTGGCCGCGATTCCCAGCCCCGCCGCTCTTCTTCTGGGCAGTCTCGGAACAGGGCTGGTTTCCTGGATGAAACGCCGGAAAGCGCTATAGCACGCCTCACTGACACGAGCAGCCAATCTCAGGGCCGCGGGCAATCTGTCTGCGGCCCTGTTTTTTGCGCTAACACAAGCCATTGCCCATCCTGGTCATCCACATTGCATCAGCCGGACCAATGTGCTATCCTGGCGCATTGCCCGGCGGGTCGGCTCGGTGGAGATCTGAACACCCTTTCGCGGCCGCCCGCTTGGTCGACGAAGAACGATGTACCCAATTTGGGAGATGCCATGAGGCTGCTAGCTCGATTGATCCCGCTGATGATCCTGGACGCCGCCGCTCGGTGAGCCATACCGCCGAGGGGTCGCCTGGATGGTGGGCCTGCCGCCCACACCGCGGCCGAATTAGCGAATGCGGTCCGATCGCATCAGGAGTATCGCCATGCATTGCCGAGCAACAACTGCCGTCATCATTCTGACCATCGCCGGTTCCATCGCGTCGGCCGCCCCGGCCCGATCGGCACTGCCCGAGGTCTTCCAGCCGGAGCAGTTGCTCTGGGAGATCGAACTGGGGCTCCACCAGTACACCGTCCCTCAGATCGATCGAGGGCGCATGTACCTGGGGATCAACGACCGGAATATCGAACACCCCGTGGTCAAACGCACCGACGGCGGCATCTTGATGTGCATCGAGCAGGCGACGGGTGAGATGATTTGGCAATTGCCGATCCCCCGCTTCATGGATGGGGTCAAGCCGCCCTACCACTTCAACAAGTGGCGTTGCGGCGTCTGTTCACGACCCGCCATCGAGGGCGACCGGCTCTACATCGTCGGGCCGCGCGGCGATATCCTGTGCGTCGACCGGAACGGTCAGGCCAATGGCAACGACGGGCCGTTCGTCGATGAGATCGCTTACATGGGTGTCCCCCGGGGTGCGGACTACCAGCTCAGTGACAGCGACGGGGACATCATCTGGCAATACAACCTGCTGACCGAGGTGAAGGTCTTCCCCCACGATGTCTGCGGGACCTCCCCCTTGCTGTTGGGCGACTTCCTGTACGCCTGCACCGGTAACGGTCAGGACGATGTGCACAGGTTCATCGCCAATCCAGATGCACCGTCTCTCGTGGTCCTGGACAAACGCACCGGACGGCTCGTCGCGACGGAAGGGGATCTCTTCGGGACGCGGCTGTTCCATGGCAACTGGTCCTCGCCGACGGCGGCGACCGTGAATGGGCGGACCCTGATTCTCTTTGGCGGAGGGGATGGCATCCTGTACGCGTTCGAGCCGATCCGCCAGGCGTCACCCGATGGCAAGCCGCAAACGCTTGAGATCGCGTGGCAGCATGACTGCAATCCCCCGGAGTATCGGATGCGCGACGGCAAACCCGTCCCGTATTCCGGCTGGCGGACCAAGAGCCCTGATGGGCCCAGCGAGATCATCGCCGACCCGCTGATCCACAAGGATCGGGTGTACATCGCCATCGGCCAGAGTCCGGTGCACGGCCGCGGGCAGGGTCAATTGGTGTGTGTGGACATCGCCACGGGCCGCGAGATCTGGAGCAGCCGCAAAGTCGATCGCAGTCTGGCGACAGCCGCCGTCCACGAGGGATTGCTCTACATTCCCGATCTGACTGGGCGCCTGCATTGCCTCGACGCCGAGACAGGCGAACACCACTGGCAACATGATCTCGGGGCCGACATCTGGGGCGCCTCGGCGATTGTCGTCGACGGCAAGGTGTACGCCAGCACCGAACGAAAGGAACTGTGGGTCTTTCAGGCCGGCCGTGACAAGAAGTTCCTGTCCCGATGCCGAGTCAGATCAGTCGCCATTACGCCCAAGATTCATGACGACACGCTCTACCTGCCCACCCAGAGACGCCTCCTAGCGATCAAACTAAATCCATAGCGCTCACGATGAGTCAGCAGACCTGCGCGGCGATCCACTGGGCCGGGCAAGGTAAGATGCGATGTGAGAAGTCCTCGTAGAGATAGCAGCGTGCGTTCATCTCCACACACTTCGGGTCGATTCGGTGGAACCAGGCGAAGCGGGCCTCTCGATCCGCCCGGCTGTGCAGCACGTAGTGAAAGTGTAGGATTCGCCAGTGGTTGATCGGGGCGATCCGCGCCTGCACGCTTAAGGCGAATTCGTGGTGAATCACGCCGCTGTTGGCGCTCCCCTCGGGAATCACGTACCGACACACGGGACGGTTCCGAAAGACGCGCGGAATCCAGGTCGTCTCGTAGAGCTCCGTGCTAACGTATTGCAGAGGATCGACCGAAGAGATCCACCAGCGCCGCACCGCATACCCCAGACCGGACGTCGCCTCCAGAAGAGACCGAATGGACCGCGCGAAGTCCCCACAGATGGCTTCATCATGGTCCAGTTCCACGATCCACGTCCCGGAGGCGTGATCGAACGCGAAGTTCTTCTGCGCCGCGAAGTTGCCTTCGAAGGGACGCACGAGGTACACGCACTTCGGATGGGCCCGCACAAAAGCCTCCGTCCCATCCGTGCTGCCCCCATCGACAACAACGATCTCATCGCTGAAGCCCTCAACACTCCCGATCGCCCGCCGGAGGGATGTGACGTTGTTCTGCGTGATTATGCACGTAGTAATCAGCAACCTGCCGTTACCTCTCCAATACTCTATCGGAACCGCGTGGATATACTGGAAACACTGTTCTGGCATTCCACGGGCTCTGAACATCTCGAAAGCCCTGCCCTGGCGGGGTATTCTAGCGTCATTCGACCGAAGAAGTCAAACGTCGAAGGGGGCGCCCCGCCGCGCCCTCCTAGTTGATATCGTCGGAATGGACGGAGGAATCCAAGACTTTCTGCATTCGCCGCAGCGCCAGGAGGTGGTAGAATGCACAGCGGCGAAGGAATTCGATGCGAAGAGGACATCATGCGTTAAGGAGACTGGACGATGTTGTCTCGACGACGTGCGGCATTCACTCTGATCGAGTTGCTGGTCGTGATCGCGATCATCGCAATCCTGATGGCCGTCCTCATGCCCGCCCTGTCGCGGGCCCGCGAGGCGGGCAAGACAGTCAAATGCCAGGCCAACCTGCGCACCTTGACCACGGCCTGGTACACCTACGCAGTCGACAACGACGATCGACTCTGCGGCTCCTGGAACTACAATGGCAGCAACTGGGGCCAATCCTCCGACTGGGCCTGGGCGCCCTGGCAGGTCGATGGTGATGCCGCGGTAAGCGATTACTTCAACGCCACCCGCGAAGAGCGGTTCGAAGGGATTCGCAGAGGCACGCTGTATCCGTACACCAAGAGTTTCGCCTGTTACCACTGCCCGAGCGATCAAAGCGCAGGGGACAATTACCGCAGCTATTCCATGCCGGACTGTCTAAACGGCTGGTGGTCGACCGACAAACCGGGCGGCTTCGCCAACTGGAGCAACCTGATGCGACTCTCCCAGATCAGCAATCCGGCGCAGGCGTACGTCGTGCTCGAAGAAAATGATCCGCGCGGCTACAACATCAACTCCTGGGTGATCGATCCCAGCGGCAGTACGGAAGCGACGAACTGGTCGGATCCGCTGGTGGTCTGGCACGGTTCGCGGAGCAGTTTCGGCTTCGCCGATGGGCACGCCGAGACCTGGAAGTGGAGCATTGAGACGCTAAGGTTCTTTCGGCACTTCGATAGCTGGCAGCAACCGACCCCACAGACCACCGAGGGCGTTGAGGACCTCAAACGAGTCCATCGCGGCTGGCCCGTCCCCCGTCGGGCCGCCGGGTCGGTCGGTCGCTAGCCCAACGACCCTGGCGTGACGAGGCCGCAAAGATACCATTATCGAGGAAATTCATCAGATTTCTGCAATCAGGCCCGCACCAGATGCGTCTTGCCAACGGTGCCGCGCCTTGAGAAGGGAGAGATTCCGCCCCTGGCGTGGTGGGTGTCTGCGAACGCATCCCATTACTCGTCTAAAGGAGACACGCCGTATGAGACGTCAAGCATTGCTCTGGACTTCAGTGTTCTGCGCCGTCATCGCGTTGCCGACCCAAGTCTCAGCCCAACCCTCGCGGCGAGGGGGCCTGTGGGGCGACTGGCTCGTCAAGTCCGAGTTCAACGGCAGAAAGATGACGTCGATTCTGTCGTTCTCCCGCGACCAGGAAGGAAACCGGACGGGCCAATGGATCAGTTTGTGGGGCCTGAGCGAACTGAAGGACATCAAGTACGAGGAGGGCAAGCTGAGCTTCACACGGACGCGTCAGAATCGAGAGGGTCAGACCGTCACCTCGGGGTTCAACGGAACGATTGAGGAGGGAAAGCTCTCGGGCTTGGTCTCCAGCGACCAGAGAGAGTATGCAGTCGAGGGCAAGCGAGCCCCGCGCATGCCGCGAGCCGTCGGGACCTGGAAGATGGCGGCCCAGCGAGAGGACCGGGAGTTCACCTCAACGCTCACCGTCAAGATGGACAAGGAAGGCGCCCTCGGCGCCACCTGGAAGAGCGAACGGGGCCAGCCGAGAATCAGCGATGTCCAGTACAGCCGGGGCAAGCTGACCCTCGCGATGGAGAGCACCAATCCGGAGCGTCAGTGGAAGGCGGATTTCGAGGGGACCATCCAAGGCAACGACCTGACCGGCGCGATCAAGTCCGAGCGGGGCGAGATGGAAATCAAGGGGATCCGCGCCGGCGCGGCGATGATGGGAACGTGGGATCTCGAGATCACCTCCGAACGCGGCACGCGCAAGCAGAGGCTTAGAGTCAATCCCGACATGACTGCGATGTACGGCGCCGCTCCCATTGAAAAGGTTACCCTGAAGGACGATCAGGTGAACTTCAAGATCGTCCTGACCTTCGGCGAGCGAAAGTTCGAAATGACCTTCGCAGGTAAGATCGAGGAGTCGAAACTCGTCGGCGAGATGACGACCTCGATGGGCAATATGAAAATCGCAGGCACAAGACGACCCTTCAGATCCAGACGGCGCAGCACCATGTAGATGGTGCGCGTCTTGGGGGCGCCTGTCGGACCACCCTCCGGCAGGCCCCTTTTTTTGCCTTTCTCCAATCGGTCCACCGACGGCAAGCCGAGAGCCGTCACACCCGCGACAGACAATCACATAGGCGTTCTCGATGGCTAGGATCGGCTCCTCGTCAGGCGAGCCGCCGAACATGGAGACCAGCAGCGGCACCAGGAGCAGATCCAGCAGAATCGCTCCCAGGCCGGCCCGCTTTCCAAATAGAAGACGTCTCATTGTCTGTCTCCCCGATGTCCCCGTCAGAATCAGTCTTCAGATTCGTCCAGATAATCGTGCTCCGACTCGACATCCCCCTCCGCTGGTGCATCCGCCTCTCGGGCAGCAAGCTCGGTCTGGCTCATGGCGGCCAGACCCCCGATGGCCCCGAGATTCATCGTTTCCAGCGCCGAACTCGGGACGATGATCATGGAGCCTTTCTCTTTGAGCCCCTCGAACAGCATGTTCATGCCGCGCAGGTGCATGGCGCCGGGGTTGGATTCGTACTGTTTGGCCGCCTGCGCGAACTTCTCGGCGATCTCCGTCTCGGCGGTCCCGAGGATGATGCGGGCGTGCCGCTCGCGCTCGGCTTGCGCCTCTTTGGACATCGCGTCTTCCAGGTCCTCGGGCAGAATGATGTCACGGATCTCGACCGATTGGATGGTGATCCCCCAGGGATTGGTCTTCTCGTCGAGCATCGCCTGAAGCTTCTTGCCCAGCTCTTCCCTGCGGCTGAGCATCTCCGTCAACTGGTGGGTGCCGATGATGTCGCGCAGCGCCGTCTGAGCCGATAGCACAATCGCCAGATAGAAGTCCTCCACCTCGAGAATAGCCTTCTTGGCGTCCCACACCATCCAGAAGCAGATCGCGTCGACGTTGACGGGAACCGTGTCCTTGGTCAACGTGGACTCGGAACTGAAATCCGTCGAACGAATGCGCATGTCAACGGATCGAGCCACTGTGTCGATAATGGGAATGGTGAAGAAGGGACCGGGCCCCTTCAGACAACGGAAGCGCCCCAGTCGCAAGACGACGGCCCGCTCCCACTGATTGGCGATCTTGATCCCGAAGAAGGTGACACTTGCCAGCAAGCCGGTCACCACAGCGATGTAGATGTTAACCTGGGTCCAGGCCCCCTCCTGAAGCCGGTTGGCGACCGCCCCAATCAGCAGAACGACCGCCGTGATCAGAGCCGCCACCCAGTTGAGCGACGCCGCCTCGGCTTCCAGTTGAGTGGTCGCTTTGTACTCCCGCGTGAGACTGGGAGCGCGTTTGTTGCCCTTCTTATTGCGGACCATCTTCGAGTCTCCTTTGCAAGTGCGTGACCATCTCTTTCAGGGTGAAACCATACGGCTGGCCGCGTGCGACCAGTTCGTCACAGATCTGCTTGAGCATCTTCTCCTTCTCGGCCGGACCGATCTCGACCTGCCGCTGCCCGACGAAGGTCCCCGTCCCCTGCTGCGTATCCAGGATGCCCAGGATCTCCAGTTCCGAGTAGGCTTTGCGGACGGTATTCGGATTGACCTGCAGGTGCACCGCCAACTCCCGCACGGTCGGCAATTGCTCGCCGGGCAAGAGGCGTTCGCAGGCGATTCCGTATCTGATCTGGTCGACGATCTGTCGATGGAAGGGAACGCCGCTCTTAACATCCAGGGCAAACTCAATCATCAACATATCTCCACGAACGAAGTAGTTCCATACATATAGTCGTCTATTGTACTATATATATAGCACACTAAATCCAGAAGTCAACACAGAATCTAGAGATTTCCTATTATCCCTTTACCAGAAAGGCTTTACGAATGGGCCTTCTTCGGATTCAGGCAGCGAGACGGTCTCGATTTCCCCAGTATGCCGATAGAGCGATGAGAAACTGGGCGGCGAAATACGTGCTCACGATGACCATTCCCGACTTGGCAAAGGATATGCGGAAGCGACACGCGGCGATGACTGAATCGGAGAAGACGAAGAGAACAGCCCCGACGAAAGCGAACGCTGCGCCCCTGCTCCGAAGAACCATACAGCGACGCAGAGCGAAGTAAGCCATCGTCATGATGGCGAGCGAATAGCCCCAGACGGGCCAGCGCAGGGCGCCCACGTAGGAGTAGAGCCACACGTTCAAGCCAATGCCGTAGACTGCAAAGGGTATCACGCACGGCAATGATAGCCGGTGAAGTGACGTCGGGGCAAACGCGGCAATGTAGAACAGGTGCGCGACGAGGAAGCTGAGCAACCCGGGCACGAACAAGTCCTGCGGGAGCATCAGGAAGATGTCACCGCCCAGCGAAAAGCCCAGCCCGATGAAGACCGCGTAGGTGTACCGCGCCGACACGGCGTGGGGCGAAACCCAAACCAGCGCCATAAGGAAGACGATCACCAGAGGCTTGAACGTATAGTGCACCCAGTCAGGGCCGCCGAACCAGATGTAGGAAAGCATGACAACCGCCGAGACCACCGCCCCGAGGGCAAACACCGCACGCAGAACTCTCGTCATGTAAGACTCCCGACAATCTCAATACAGCCTGGCAGGCGCCGGGCCGGATTCAGCCCAGATCCATCCAGACGTCCGGCGGCGCCTCCAATTGCAGCCGTATTGTCTTGTCAAGAGACGCAGCAAGCCAGCGTTTTTCCGGCGAAATCGCGCCCAATGATTCAAGAATCTCACGATCGAGTTTGCTCGCCGCCTCCTCACCCCTCCAGAACGCGCTCAACGCGGTCGAGATGTCACTCAGTCGATTGTAGAGCGGGCTGAGCCGCAGGTTCCTGGCGCAACAAGTGTAGGGCGTGGTCGGATGAAGATCCCCGCCGATCGCCTTGAGCAACGTCGCAACACTGCCGGCGAAATCCCAATGGCACGGCATGAGCAGGTCGATCGCCATCGCCAGGGAGATTTCGGCGGGCCGCCCGTCTACGGTATCGCGGATCATGGTCTCTCGGGTTCGCTCCAGAAAGGCGGCGTCGCTGACGTAGTGCTCCCCCGCGATCCGCGCGTCGGGCTCGCCGTAGTCACCCAGGTTCAGCTTCATCCAATGATAGGGCTGACTCGGGTCCAGCGCCTCGGTGATCTTGTCGACGACCCGCTGGACTTGCCAAGTCTTCAGGGGCGTCGCCTCGCCCAGAAAGTCACGCAACTCATCCGCCCGGTAAGCGCCAACCCCAAGTCCGCTCCCTCTTCTCTCAGGCTCTTGGCACCAGGCGGCCAGCACTTCACGAGCCGCTTCCAGCTCCCCCTTCCGTTGTGGGGGACGCTCGCCGGATTCCTCGCCCAGGCGACCCACCCCAATGGCTGCGACAATGAACATCGCCTCCGTATCAGCTTCGTGATAACAGGCTTCAAAACCGGCGATTCGCTCCCGAATCTGCCGGATCTGATCGTCCAAAGGACCGAGTGCATCCTCCATCGCGTCGATCTCGCGCATCTCCGCATCCGGTTCGACCCCACAATTGCGCCACCACGCCCGGGCGGCCTCTTCGCTTCTGGCCTCTTCCTCGCTCATGGCTACCTCCACGAGAGACTCCCTCTACGAATGTCGACCTGTCGCCAGGCAAGCTACTGCAACCTTCTCCTGTCGTTGTGAATCGACGGCTCAGATCGTCGATGCCGTAGGTGGATGACCAGAATGAACGGCCATAGAAGGCACACTTCCGGAATCATGAGGGCCAGCAACCCGCTGCGTTGCCTTCGGTCTGAGCCTTCTCCAGAACCGCGGGCGCTTAGCCAAATGGCCGTGGCCACTCCGACCGCCAGATACGCTCCAATCGCAATGCCCCACACCATGATGTCCCCTTTCCCAACACGACCGGTTCTTTGAGACGTCTCGACAAAGCGCATTATCTCCCCGTCTCCATCATAGAACAAGCAGAAAAGCGATTTCACGCGGCGGCCAGACGGGTATTGCCGTCAGTTCAACGCGCTCTGGGAGATGGGATCAACGCCAACGGAAGGGCCGGCGTGACCTCCTACTTCTGGCCCATCAACTTGATGAAGTCGTCGAAGAGGTAGCGGGAATCGTGGGGACCCGGTGAGGCTTCCGGGTGGTACTGCACGGCGAATGCGCGGAGCTTCTCGCTGCGAACGCCCTCGCACGTGTTGTCGTTCAGATTCAGATGGGTCAGCTCGACGTCTTTGCCTTCAAACGAGTCCAGATCCACGCAGAAACCATGGTTTTGGCTGGTGATCTCAATCTTTCCCGTCTTGAGGTTCTTGACGGGGTGGTTGGCGCCGCGATGTCCGAACTTGAGCTTGTAGGTGCGTCCCCCAAGCGCGAGGCTGAGAATCTGATGGCCCAGGCAAATGCCAAAGATCGGGACCTGCCCCAGCAGCGTCTGAACCGTCTCGACGGCATAGCTGACGGGCGCCGGGTCGCCCGGCCCATTGCTTAGAAAGACCCCGTCCGGCTTGAGCGCCAGCACGTCGGTCGCCGAGGTCTTAGCCGGCACGACGGTGACGTCGCAACCATGCGAGACGAGCAAACGCAGGATGTTCCGCTTCATGCCGAAATCGAACGCCACGACTTTGTACTTGGGCTCGGGCACCGTCTGCTCGTCGCTGAGCACGTCGATCACGCCTTCGCCCCAGGGGTAGGGCTTGCGCACGGTGACCTTCTTGACGATGTCCCGGCCCACCAGCCCCGGATAGCTCTCCAACTGGGCGGCCAGCTTCTTGGTATTCAACTCCGTCGAGGAGATGATCCCGCGCATGGCGCCTTCATTACGAATGTGCCGAACGAGCTGTCGCGTGTCGATCCCCTCGATCCCCACGACATTGTTCTTCTTCAGGTACTCGTCGAGCGTCGCGCCGTTGCGCCAATTGCTGGGGTACTCGCAGTTCTCCTTGACGATGAACCCACTGACGAAGACCCTGCGCGACTCCCAATCCTCGGCGTTCGTGCCGTAATTGCCGATGAGCGGGTACGTCATCGTGACGATCTGCTCATGGTACGAGGGATCGGTCAGGATCTCCTGGTAGCCCATCATGCTCGTGTTGAACACAACCTCGCCGCACTTCTGGCCCTGGGCGCCGAACGCCTGACCTTTGAACACCGTGCCGTCTTCTAGTAAGAGAACCGCTTTCACGAAGTCTATCCTCGCTATCGGTAGTAAAGCTGAACCGGTTTGACACTGACTTTCTCATCCCGCAGAGATTCGATGGCCTGAACGACGGCCTCGGCCCCGCGGATCGTGGTAACGTAGGGAATCTGTCGATCGACAGCGTTGCGCCGGATGTCGAACGAATCGTCGATGGACCGTTTGCCCACCGTCGTGTTGACGATCAAATCGATGTCCCCGTTGATGATCGAATCGACGATGTTCGGACGCCCTTCCTTCATCTTCAGAGCGAACTCCGAAGGAATGTTGTTCTCAATGAACTGGATGCAGGTGCCCTTGGTCGCGACGATCTTGAAGCCCATCTCATGGAGCTTGCGGGCCAGCGGAACGGCGCGGGCCTTGTCGTCGTCCTTAATGCTAAAGAGCACGTTGCCCTCGACCGGCAAGCTGTTGCCGACCGCCATCTGCGCCTTGGCGTAGGCCGAGCCGAAATTGTCGGAAATCCCCATGACCTCGCCCGTCGAGAGCATCTCGGGGCCCAGCAACGCATCGGTGCCCGGGAACTTGAGGAAGGGGAAGACCGCTTCTTTGACCGCGTAGTGACCGTGCTCGATCTCCTTGGTGAAGCCCAGTTCCTTGAGGGTTTTGCCCGCCATGATCTTGGCGGCCAGCTTGGCCAGCGGCACGCCGATCGCCTTGCTGACGAACGGAACCGTGCGCGACGCCCGCGGATTGACCTCGAGGATGTACACCACGTCGTCTTTGACGGCGAACTGGATGTTGATCAGACCCTTGACGTGCAGTTCCACGGCCAACAGCTTGGTCTGCCGCTTGATCTCGTTGAGCACCTTCTTCTTGATGTTGACAGCCGGGATCGAACAGGCGCTGTCGCCCGAGTGGACACCCGCCTCTTCGATGTGCTCCATAATTCCGCCGATCACGACCTGCTTGCCGTCGCAGATCGCATCGACATCAAGCTCCGTCGCATCGTTGAGGAACTTGTCGATGAGGATGGGGTGCTCGCCGGAGGCCTCGATCGCTTCGTCCACACAGGCCTTGAGCGAATCCTCGTCGTAGACAATATCCATCGCCCGGCCGCCCAGAACGAACGAGGGTCGGATCAGAAGCGGAAAGCCCAACTTCCGCGCGACTTTCAGGGTCCCCTCGTAACAGGTCGCCGTGCCACTCTCCGGCTGGCGCAGGCCCAGCTTCTTGACCAATCGATTGAACCGCTCCCGGTTCTCGGCCCGGTCAATGCTGTCGGGCGAGGTGCCGATGATCTTGACGCCGGCCTTCTCCAGCGGCACCGCCAGTTTCAGAGGCGTCTGCCCGCCGAACTGGACGATCACGCCGTCAGGCTTCTCTTTCTCGACGATGCACATCACGTCCTCGAACGTCAGCGGCTCGAAATACAGCCTGTCCGACGTGTCGTAGTCGGTGCTGACCGTCTCGGGGTTGCAGTTGACCATGATCGACTCGACGCCGATCTCCCGCAGGGCGAAGGCGGCATGACAACAGCAATAGTCGAACTCGATGCCCTGGCCGATCCGGTTAGGCCCACCTCCAAGGATGACAATCTTGCGCTCATCGCTCGGCGCCGCCTCACACTCGGCCTCGTAGGACGAATACAGATACGGGGTCGCCGCTTCGAACTCGGCGCCGCACGTGTCGACCATCTTGTAGACAGGATCGACGCCCAGCGACTGGCGATGTTCGCGCATTTCCGTCTCCGGGACGTCGCTCAGAGACGCCAGGTACTTGTCCCCGAAGCCGTACTCCTTGGCCTGGCGCATCAGCGCGGCCGAGGGGAGTTTGCCCTTGCGGCGCTTCAGCTTGGCCTCAAGAGTGATGATGTCCTTGAAGTTGTTGAGGAACCACGGATCGATCTTGCACAGACTAAAGATCTCCTCGACGGAGACCTTACGCCGCAACGCCTCGGCGACGTACCAGAGTTTGTCCCAGCAGTTGGTGCGCAGCTTGTCTTTCAGTTTCCCGAGGGGGATATTCTTGTCGATGTAGCGGTTGCCCAGCGAATGCCGGTCGATTTCCAGCGACCGGATCGCCTTCTGCAGCGATTCCTTGAACGTCCGGCCGATCGCCATCGCCTCGCCCACCGACTTCATCTGCACCGTCAGTTCGGGCGAGGTCTGGGGGAACTTCTCGAACGTGAAACGCGGCCACTTGGTGACACAATAGTCGATCGTCGGCTCGAAGCACGCCGGCGTCTTCTTGGTAATATCGTTGGGAATCTCGTCCAGCGTGTACCCGACCGCCAGCAGCGAGGCGATCTTGGCGATCGCAAAGCCCGTCGCCTTGGACGCCAGCGCCGAACTCCGCGAGACACGCGGGTTCATCTCGATGACGTAGAGCTTGCCATCAGCGGGATTGACCGCGAACTGAATGTTCGATCCGCCCGTCTCAACGCCGATCGCCCGGATGATCTTCAGGGAGGCCTCGCGCATGATCTGGTATTCTTTGTCCGTCAGCGTCTGGGCCGGAGCGACCGTGATGCTGTCGCCCGTGTGAATCCCCATCGGATCGAGGTTCTCGATGGAACAGACGATGACGACATTGTCCTTCTTGTCGCGCATCACCTCGAGTTCGTACTCTTTCCAGCCGGCGATGGACTCCTCGACCAGGACCTGGCTGCGCGGACTCAGCGCCAAGCCCCAGTGGATGAACTCCTTGTACTCCTGGAGATTGTAGGCGACGTTGCCGCCGGTGCCGCCCAGCGTGTAGGAGGGGCGAATGATCGCCGGGAAGCCGATCTCTTCGACAATCTTCTCTGCCTCTTCCCAGGTGTGAGCGTATCCGCTCCTGGGGACCTCCAGGCCGATATCCTCGATGGTTTGCTTGAAGAGGTCGCGTTCCTCGGCCATCTTGATCGAGCGAAGGTTGGCGCCGAGCAGTTTGACGCCGTATTTCTCCAGAACGCCGCTCTCGGCCAGCGCCACAGCGGTGTTCAGGCCGGTCTGGCCTCCCAGCGTCGGCAACAGGCTGTCGGGCCGCTCCCGTTCGATGACCTTCTCGACGATCTCCGGTGTAATGGGCTCGATATAGGTGCGGTCGGCCAATTCCGGGTCGGTCATGATCGTCGCCGGGTTGCTGTTGACCAATACGACCTCATAGCCCTCCCGCCGGAGGACTTTGCAGGCTTGCGTACCGGAATAGTCGAACTCACAGGCCTGGCCGATGACGATCGGGCCCGAGCCAATGATCAGGATTTTGTGAATGTCTTTACGTTTCGGCATCGACCTTTGCAGTCCCTGTAATCAACCCCATAAAACAAGTGCCGGGACCAGTCGGCCCGGCATTTCTAACGCAGCCATCGATCCACGGCCACGGCGGCCTCCTGTCCGCTCCGAATCGCGTGCACTACCAGAGAGGCGCCCCGCACGGTGTCCCCGGCGGCAAAGACCCACGGCTCACTGGTTTGGTAATTGTTTACCAGGACATTGCCCTTCTCGTCAAGCTGTAACCCAAGATTATCGACAAGTCCGGCGTGTGTGACATGCACAAATCCCATCGCCAGCAGAACCAAATCGGCCTTGAGGGTGAACTCCGTGCCGGGCAACTCCTTGATTTTCCACCCTTTACTGCTCTGGACCCATTCGACCTCGCAGCCGTTCAACTCGGTGACGTGGACATCGGCCCCGCCAAGACTCTTGGTCATTACCGACCAGCGGCGTTCGCAGCCCTCCTCCTGCGAACTCGAGGTCCGCATGATGCGCGGCCAGGTCGGCCAGGGGTTGTCCGGCGGACGCTGTTCCGGAGGCTCGGGTAGGATCTCCAGTTGGTAGATCTTCTTGGCCCCCTGCCGTCGGGCCGTCCCCACGCAATCGCTGCCGGTATCGCCACCGCCGACCACGATGACGACTTTGTCTTTGGCGGAGACCAGATTGCAGCCCTCCAGCGACTCCCCCCCGCAAATCTTGTTCTGGACGGTCAAATAGTCCATGGCGTACAGGACATTGTCGAATCCGCGGCCCGGAACCGATAAATCGCGCGGCTGGCCCGCTCCCATGGTCAGGCACATCGCGTCGAATCGCTTGCGGAGGTAGCGCACCGAGATATCCTCGCCGGCCGCGACGCCGCACTGAAACTCCACCCCCTCGGCTTCCAGTTGCGCCAAACGCCGATCGATAATGCCCTTGTCCAGCTTGAAATCCGGGATTCCGTAGCGAAGCAGCCCCCCAGGACGCTCGTCCTTTTCGATGACCACCACATCATGGCCCGCCCGCGCCAGGCCCTGCGCGGCTGCCAGGCCGGCCGGCCCCGAGCCGATCACCGCCACCCGCTTGCCTGTTTTGGCCCGTGGTTTCTGCGGGACGATCCAGCCCTCCTGGAAGCCCTTCTCGACGATCTGGTACTCGATATGCTTGATCAGAACGGGGTCGTCGTTCACATTCAACGTACACGAGTTCTCGCACGGCGCAGGGCAGACCCGCCCGGTGATCTCGGGGAAGTTGTTCGTCCGGTGCAGCAGACTGCAGGCCTCTTCCCACCGCCCGTGATAGACCAAGTCGTTGAAATCGGGGATGCAGTTGACCACGGGGCACCCCGAACCCTGGCAAAACGGTATCCCGCAATTCATGCACCGAGCCGCCTGCTCGCGCAGCGCCTCCGGCGAGAGGGGCAGATCGATCTCCTTGAAATCGTGCACCCGCTCGTCAACCGGACGATGACCGATATCCACCCTTGCGTATTTCAGAAAGCCGCCCGATTCACCCATGGAACACCTCCTCGGTCGCGGCCGTCATTTCGCTGTGACGTCGTTCTTCTGCCTGCATTCGTTCCAAAGCCTCTCGGTAATCAATAGGCATGACCTTGACGAATCGCCCGATCATGCCGGACCAGTTATCCAGAATGTACTTCGCCCGCTGGCTGTCGGTAAGTTGGGCATGGCGTTCGATCAGCCCGTGGAGCAAGTCCTTGTCTTCCTGGCGCCACACGTTCT
>JANQFY010000433.1 GCA_028277585.1 Sedimentisphaerales bacterium | reverse complement strand
GTACCACTCCTTGGCCTTGCCCGCCGCCACCTCGCGCCGCACGCGCCACGGGTCGCAGACCGCCGTGATCTCGATATTCTGAGCCTTGGCGTGCTTGTTGACCCCCGCCATGTGGGCCCCGACGCCGCGACTGCCACAGCCGATAACGCCGATCGAAATGCGTTCGTTGGCCCCAATAACACGGGAATAGCTCGTCGCCGACATCGCCAGCGCCAGGCCCCCACTGACCCCTGCTTTGAGAAAACTTCGACGGTTCACTGATCGCTCCACAGCAGTGCCTCCTTTGGAACAGAGTTGGCGCACGCGGCCGACAACAAAGACCGGCCCGGACATCGACCGATATTAGCGGCGTCGCGGGTCCATGTCAACGGTGCCCGCCCCAGGGGCTGCTTCAGTGACGGGCGCCATTGACCGATACCAGGGAATAGACTAGAATAGAGGTGTAGGGACACGATAACGTCTCTGAGATGATGGGTGGCCAACAGGAGGGAGGGTCTCGCCCGACGACAACCCTGGTAAAGGTGTAAGAAGTATGCTCAGATCCGCGAGATTCCCGTTTCTCCTGCTCCTGTCTGCTTTTGTTTCGACCAGTCCGAGCCTTGTCTCCGGCGCCTTGTTCATCAACGAATTCATGGCGTCCAATCGTCTCACCATCGAGGACCCTCAGGGCCACTACGACGACTGGATCGAATTGCACAACACCGGAGATGTCCCTCGGGATCTGAGCAGCATGATCCTGACAGACGGCGCCAAGAACCCTTCGGAATGGTCGATTCCGCCCGGCACGACGCTCGGCGCCGGAGGCTATCTGCTGATCTGGGCGGACAACGATGTCAACGACCCCGGTTTACACGCCGGGTTTGAAATCAATGCCAACGGCGGCCAGCTTTCGCTGTTCGCGGCCGACGGCGCTACCCTGCTCGACACGATCGAGTTTGACCGTCAGACGCCCGACGTGTCCTTCGGCCGCGAACCGGACGGCGCCGAGGCCTGGGTCACCTTATCGCCCACCCCCGGCGCTACGAACGCGGATGCGTATCTACCCGTCGTCGCCGACACGACGTTCAGCCACGATCGCGGGTTCTACGAACAGCCCTTCGAGGTGACGATTGCCACCGAGACCGAAGGCGCCGTGATCCGCTACACCACCGACGGCAGCACCCCGACTGAGAACTACGGCATCGTGTACCAACAACCGGTTCTGATCAAGGCGACGACTTCCCTGCGCGCCATCGCCTTTCGACCCGGATGGAAATCCACCAATGTCGATACCCACACCTACCTCTTCCTTGACGACGTCATCCGGCAAGCGACGAACGTTTCGACCGGAGCGCAGGAGACTCCGGAAGGGTGCCCGACATCGTGGGGTTCCGTCACCGGGGACTATCAGATGGACCCCGACGTCGTCGGGCAAGACGGCAAGGACAAGTACGGGGGGCTCTACGCCAATACGATCCGCCAAGACCTCCAGGCGGTTCCCACGATCTGCCTGGTCATGCACACCGACGACTGGTTTGGCAGCAAGGGGATCTACATCAACAAGTCCCAGGACGGAACCGAGCGGGCGGTCTCGATGGAGTACATCGACCCGGTAGGCGGACGCGATTTCCAGATCAACTGCGCCGTCGCAATGCAGGGCGGCGTCAGCGGCGGCGGAACCAGCCTCGGTCGCTGGAAGACGTTCAAACTCTCGATGCGCCCTCGGTTCAAGCCGCGGACGGACGACGGCAAAGTCACCGGAGGACCGGGCAAGCTGAACTTCAAGGTCTTCCCCGATTCACCTGTCGAACGGTTCAACTCGCTGGTTCTCGACGCCGTGCTGAACCATTCCTGGCTGCACCCCAGCGGGGGGCAGCGCAGCACCGCCCTGTACGTCCAGGACCAATACGTCGCCGACATGCACAACGCCATGGGAGGTCATTCCCCCCACGGCGGGTACGCCCACGTCTACATCAACACGCTGTACTGGGGCATGTACTACATCCACGAACGCCCCGATCACGCCTGGGCCGCCCAAGTCTTCGGGGGCGATGAGGACGAATACGACGCCATCAAACACAACAGCGGCGGCATCATCAACAGCGGCCTGGGAGGCAATGCCAGGACTAACTACAACGCCATGGTGGCTGCGGCGGGCGCCGTCTCCTCGAATCCGACCGATCTGGCCGCCTACCAAACGCTCACGGAGATGCTCGACATCGACAACTTCATCACCTACCTCCTGGCCAACTGGTACACGGGCAACCACGACTGGCCGCACAAGAACTGGTACGCCACCCATCACAATGGACCGGACGGCAAGTGGCGCTTCCATTCCTGGGACGCCGAGCACTCACTGGAGGGCAGCAACGACGTGGGCGAGAGTCCTTCCGGCATCCACGATCGGCTCGCCCGCAATGCCGAGTATCGCCTGCGCTTCGCGGACATGATCCACCGCTTCCTCTTCAACGATGGACCTCTCAGGCCAGCCGCGGCGGCGAATCGATACCGCGATAGAATAAACCAGATCGACCGCGCGATCGTGGGCGAATCGGCCCGCTGGGGAGACAATCGACAATCAACGCCCTACACGCGCGAAGACTGGTTCAATACACAAACGTCGAAACTGACAAGCCTCTTCCCTGACCGCACAGACCGAGTCCTCGGATGGCTGCGAAGCGCGAACCTCTACCCCAATGTCGACGCCCCTGAATTCTTCGTCGCGGGCGATCCACAACACGGAGGCCGTCTCGGCACGAACCAGGCCTTGACCTTGGACCCGCTCGAGGGAACGGTCTATTACACACTCGATGGAACCGATCCTCGCGTTCCGGGCACGGCCGGTGAACCGGTCGACGAGTTTGCGCTCGTCCCTGAGGCCGCCGTCAAGCGTGTTCTCGTTCCCACCGGCACCGTCGACGACGCGTGGCGTGGTGGGCAAGACTTTGACGACTCGACCTGGATCAGCGGCGCCGGCGGTGTTGGCTACGAGCGCAGCAGCGGCTACGATCCGTACTTCGATATCGACATCTCCGAAGCCATGTACGGCGCCAACACGAGCTGCTACATCCGCATTCCCTTCACCGTCACCCCGGACGCCCTGCTGGAAGCCAGCGGGCTGACGCTTAAGGTTCGCTACGACGACGGCTTCATCGCCTATCTCAACGGCGTGGAGGTCCAACGAATGCGGTTTGACGGCGCCCCTTCCTGGAACGCCTCCGCAGCCGGGACCCATTCCGATACCGATGCCGTGAATTTCGAAACGTTCT
>JANQFY010000387.1 GCA_028277585.1 Sedimentisphaerales bacterium | reverse complement strand
GGCAGGGTAAACCCCACCGCCTGCAAGACCAAGCAGCCGGTCGGCATTCGTCGTACTTGGCCCGAGTACGGGCGACTCCTCGAGTCGTCTGGCCGGCGGGTAGGTCGCATCTCGCTTCGGCGGGAGAGCCAGTCGGCAACGGCTGGTCCAGATAAATGATCGCCACCCGCCTTCGGGCGGGGACAAAACTCGGCTTACAGACCCGCTCTTGGGATTGATTATTGATTAGGGATTATTGGCGCTCGGGGCTTCCTTGTCTTCCAGCAGTTGACTGACTTCCAATCGGAGTTGTTTGATCTCGCGCTGGATACTGAGCTTGGCTTGCAGTTGCCAGTACCAGAGAATGATCATCGCCATCGACACGAATCCGACCAGCGCGGTGAACAGGGCCCAGTCGACATAGCGGCCCGTGTTGTACTTGATGCCGATCGCCCCGTAGACGGTGATCACGGCCGCAGCCGCCAGGCGAAGATAGCACTCGATGACCGCCTTTCTCAGCTTCTTCTTGTAGAGCGCTTGGACTTCTTCGGCAAGCTGCTCACCCTTGTCAAGATCGTGGGGGGGCGCCGAGAAGCATCCTAACAATCGCTTCGTGAAATCATTCATGGGACTCTTGCTCCACCAGGGTGCGTAGTTCGGTAATCGTTCGGTGCAGACGCGACTGGACGGTTCCCTTCGGAATCTTGAGGATCGCCGCGATTTCCTCGGTCGAAAAACCTTCCTTGTAGCGCAATCCGATCAAGGCCTTACGGTCGGGAGACAGTTTTCGTACGGCTGCTTCGAGAAGGTCCTCGTTGTCGCTGCGCTGTGCGTCCGGCGCCGTGCAGACGTCGTCAGTGAGTGGGCCGGCCGTGCGGGCTCGACGCTTCTCTTTGCGCAGCCAGTCGACACACTTGCGGTGATGGATGCGATACAGCCAACTGGGAAACACGCTGACATCGTCGAGCTTGTGCAGGCTCTTGACGACGGCGCACCAGGTCTCCTGCACGATGTCATAGGCAGCCGCGTCCGAGAGGATCAGCCGGTAGGCATATTGCCAGAGCCGTTCTTGCCAGCGCCGCACCAGTTCCCCAAACGCGTCGTCATCACCCTGACGACACCGCAAGACGAGCAATTCGTTCTCCAGTTGTTCTCGTCGACTTCGCATAGCTACTATCAAAGTCGTCCGGGCTGTCGATTCGGGTCCATCATCTCGGAGTTTTTTCTGACAGGCCAGGTCAGGGGCGATCGGACGAATTGGACGTCAGCCAGTCCTTTGAGATACCGAGAACCTTGAGCCGGTTCAGGCCGCCGACTTGTTTATCGCCGGCGCAGTACGCCAGGAGCAGGCGGTCTTTGACAAAGGCGATCGCCGTATAGCAATACCAGCCGTCAGGGTTAGTTTCGATGGCCCGTGACGGGCTCCAGGTCTTGCCCTCGTCCCGGCTCAGCGCGATGCAGAGCGGCGTCCGACGACCCTTGGGGTACGGGTGGCGACCTGAGTGGTCGTTCCAGACACAGAGCAGCTCGCCCGTCCAGGGAACCCGCTCGATCGAGGCCGGACTCAAGGGTGACGCCAGATCGGATGGCTTAGCCTTGGACCAGGTTTCTCCCTGGTCGCGCGAATAGCAGATGTACTGGCTCCCGGCGTTGGTGCGGATGAACATCATCAGCCGACTGTCCTTCAACTCGATCACGCCAGGCTCCTGCGCCGTGACGCGCTGCCCATCAGGGCCGTAGACCTTGAAGGCACTCTGGCTGCGCCGCCAGGTCTTGCCGTTGTCGTCGGAGAGATAGCACATGATCACCCCCGCGGTGTCCCGCGGCTTGCCCGGCCCCTGGTGCCAGGCGACCGGCAGGACCAGACGACCCGACCTCAGCTGCACGGCCCGGTCGTTGTTCAGAACGTAGTAGCCGACCTCGTCGGTGATGCAGACGGCCAGCTCGCCCCAGGTCTTCCCCTCATCGGTTGAGATGCACATCATGGGTCGGCAATCTTCCTTCGACGTCTTGCGCAGGTAGAACAGCCCAATCTCGCCACTCGCCAGACGCAGTAGCGAGACGGACATGACGTTGAGCCCGCCGGGCCGCGCGATCACGACCTGCGGCTCGCCCCATGTGGCGCCGCCATCCGCTGAGAGGTGCATCACGAGGTCCGCTGCGGCGTGGTCGCCCCGGCCGCCGCTGAAACGCGTGTAGATCAGGCACAGGCGCCCATCTTTGAGTTCGACGATGTCACCTTCGGAATGGCGCGGGTAGGTCGTGCTCGGTTCGATGACCAGAAACGGCTCGGTCGCCTTATCTTCCTTTTGCGGGAACCAGCCGCGCAGAAACTCCTCAACCGAGCCATCGTAAGTCGCCTGGGCCAGAAACTCCTCGCCCTGCTGGTTGCCCCAGGAATAGTTGATGACCAGCCGGCCCTGATACTCGCAGAAATCGATATCGGAGTTGTTGATGTCTTTGGCCTTGGCGATGCGCTGACGCTGCTCGGCAGTGAGTTTCGGATTGGCGATCTGCTTGTCCTCGGGCGAGGCCTTCAGCACGGGATTCAGAGGGCTGGGCTCCCAGTGAATCAGATCCTTTGAGCGCACGACCCGCATCTCGTAGCCTTCATGCGCTTCGAGATAGAAGTCGTAGAAATAGCCATCCAGATAGCGCAGGCAATGCGGTGCACTGTAGCGGTCCTTGGCGTACACACACGCCGGGTCGGTCAACTCCCAGTGCTTCAGGTCCTTCGAGGTGGCGAATCGCGCCGTGAACGCGACGCCCGCCTGGTCCTTGGGCTTGTGGATCTCGAACATCATCACGTACCGATCGCCCGCCTTGCAGATCGACGTGTTGCAGATCCCGAACCCGTCCAGGTCCAGCGCCGTCCAGTGCTCCCAGTGCTCCAGGTCCCTCGAAGCGAAGATCTCCACACGCTGGCCCGTCCATTTCTGCTCCGTACTCGTGCCGGTGACATAGACGGTGTCCCCGTCGACAAACGCACTGGAAAACGCGCACCCCCGCGCCAGCGGCGCGGTCGCCTTGCCCGTAGCGACCTCGATCAGGCGGGAGTAGTTCTCGCCCAGTTCGTTGCCTTCGTAGCTGGTCCGCACCCATTCGCTGCGATACAGCTTCCCCTGAAACACGATGGGCGTGCTCTCGACCAGGTCGCAATCGATGGTCCCGAGCTTGCGAATCAGGGGGCGTCCCTGCTCATCGACCGGCCCCGCTAAAGCGACACCAGTCAGCGCGGTCAGCAGCAACAGTGCAACGGCCCAACGGTATTCTCGTCTCATTCGTAGGATCTCCTATCGCTGTTGTGCAAACTCAGACCACATCATAGTCAACGCGGGCCGCGCAGGGAAGCAGACTTCTTGATCATGATGGATCCAATCACCGGCGATCCCTCAGTTGCGGTTCTCCGAGAAACGGAGGATCTGACCGGGCTCGGTATACAAGGTCACGAGCCCTTGGGGGCCGATGAGGGCTTCCTTGCCATTGACGTAGATTG
The DNA here is from genome assembly GCA_028277585.1 of Sedimentisphaerales bacterium. Lineage (GTDB taxonomy): Bacteria > Planctomycetota > Phycisphaerae > Sedimentisphaerales > Anaerobacaceae > Anaerobaca. The sequence continues at coordinate 8,462 of JANQFY010000387.1, read as the reverse complement.
TCTTCCAAGGAATGAGAAGCTGGAGCTTTCCGCCGATGGTGCTTTCGATCGTTGCTGACGCGACGCGTCCATCGGCGAATGCAGCCGAGACGACGAAGCCGCCCTGGGCGCGCAGGCCGGTGAAGGTGGCGTCCTGGTCGCTTGGCCAGCACGGGAACAGGCGGATCTTGTTCTGGACGCTCTGCAGCAGGAACTCGTTGATCAGGCCCGCGATGCCGATCATCTCGCCCATGAAGGTGCCATGCGCGTGACCTTGCCACACGAAGAGTCCGTTGGGCAACTCGCGAGAGACAAACCACTTCTTCGCGTCCCCCACCGCTTCCGGCATCGAGAGACGCGCCTTGGCGATATTGAACATCACGTGCGAGTTGTTGCCGTTGAACCGCGTCTCCTTGATCGTGCGTCGGAACAGCTCCTTCTCAGCTTCCGGCGAGAACCATGTCACCTGATCGGCCGGGAAGATGGGCGACGCCGGAACGGTGATGTTGTGCACGGGGACCTCTTTGTACTTGCAGCCCTTCCAGTCCACGACGATCGGTTCGCCGCTTTCGTTCAGGGCGGTGGGATAGTCTCCCAGCAGCGCCTTGTACCTGCGGCACTGCGCGGCTAGGTCTTCATCCACGCCCAGTTCCGCCGCCGCCTGGATCAGAGCGTCGAACGTGTAGTGTACGTACGCGATATCGAAGGGGCAGTTGTGTATCCCCATCGGCCCATGCTCGGGACTGTATGACGGTCCGAGGAGAACCTTGCCATCGTCGTCTCGGTTGCACTTGCTCATGAACGAGACATAGAACCGCGCGCTCTCCCGCACGATAGGGTAGATCTTCGTCTTCAAGTAGACCGGGTCGGGGTCGCAGAGGTGTTTCTGCCATGCGTTCTGCACGGTCATGCCGGTCTCGCCGATGGTCAGGCCCCACGGATTCATCGAGAGTTGACGTTTGTTCTTACTCTTGCAGTTGGCCGGATCGGGCTCGTGCAAAAACGCGGAGATCGGGCAGAACATCCCTTCGCAATCGTACGTCTCGCGGGCGAGGAACTGGAGGCGCGGGATCATGCCCAGGACGTACGAGATCCACGGGTCCGCCAATTCAGATTGGTTCGCCGCCGGCAAAGGCCAGAAGGCTTGCCAGGAGTTGTAGTTGAAATGATAGTCCGCGTGCCAGGGTGTCGCGTCCGTCGCCAAGGGAGGCATCAAGCCCACCGGCGCGGCGCCGGGACGCGAAACGGTATGGGCGAAGTACAGCATGCGATACCACCAGCGCTGCAGGACCTTGTCTTCCAGTTCCAGGCCGCTACGCGACCAGTACTTCCGCCAGGCCTCTTCGTGTGCCGTGATGAGCGTCTGCTGCGGCTCTGTGATCGTCTTGCGAGCAAGCGCAATCGCCCGCTTGAGAACGTCGCCGCCAGGCTTATCGAAGGACGTCACCAGCGCCACCGCCTTGAGACGACCCCGGGTGGCGACCGCTAACGCATAGTCCATTCCATCGTAATCGATATCACCCGGCATGTTCATCAGCAGCCAGGAGACACCGTCCGACGTTCCCAGCTTCGCAGCGGGCAACGTCTTGGCCTTGACCTCCTCCAGAGTCACCGCGTGGGAGCTGTCGATCAGAAGGACGTTGCGATCGTGCAGCACGCGCAGGGTCGTATCTCCCCGGCCCGGTGACTTGATCGCAACCCGTGCTCTCAGGAGATCAAGATGTGCGTTGTGTTGGCCCGACGATCCTTTCGGACCGATGCGCAGCGCCGCGGCACAACGCGGCTGAGGGTAGGGCTTGGCGTAGCTGGGCGGCGCACCCTTGGGACCTGAGACGCGACCACTGGCAATATCGACGCGCGGCAGTTCGCCATCCTCAGACGTATCGACCCGGGCGTCCCAGATGTCGTTCTTCGTCACGCGCATGAACAGGCCGCCGTCCTTTTCCCAAACAATTCCATAGAGATCGCCATTGCCCAGGATCAAGCTTTCGCGCTGGCCGTCCTTCATGGTGTCAAGCGTCACATTCGCCTCGCGCAAAGACTCGGCAAAGGGAATGCTATCCCCAGCCAAACCGCTGCAACAGCACAAGAGACTCAGCAGAGCGACCGAGCGTGCGATGATCTGTTTCTTAGCTGTCATTTGCACCTCCCATTCGCCTTCGCAGGCGGTGATCCCTCAGTCCACCGGCGTCAGCACAACAGAACGGACGTTCATCAGGGGACCGGTCTCCTTCAGGTTGGCAATCGCAATCGTGTGCGTGCCCTTGTCCAGTTCGACCTGGAGACATTTCAGGGTCTGGAACTGCGTCCAGCCGCCGGTGCTGGGGATCGTGAAGGTGTCCTTGTCTACACGTTCGTCATCGACGACCAGCGCGAACTTGCCGTCGGCGGCGCTGGGATCGCAGGCGAATTCGAGAGTGAGTTGGTAGACACCCTTCGGGCCAACCTTGAGCGTCCACTCGGGGTAGTCGTTGCGATCGGTCCAGAAGCCCAGGGCGCTCTTGTCCGGTTCGAGCTTGAGCGTCTTGCCGTGGACAACCGCGTTGTGGGCGGTCAGATGGAAGACGCCCTGGTCGTCGGCCTTGACCTTCGGCACATATCGCTCCGCCTTCAGCGCGCCGCGATACTTCAACTCGATCACGCTGACATACGGGTCCGGCGCCGCGCCGGGGAGTTCGAGACACAGCCCTTCTTCGGGTACGCGCTTGACCTTGACTTTCTCCCCCGTCGCCAGGACCCGCGCCGAGGCGATGCGATTGAAGATACCGGGCAGTTCGATCACGCCGTCGGCAGGCCACTCGTAGATGTGGTAGTACAGCTTCTTGGCCTTGGCGCGATGGGTCACACGTCCCTTGGGCAAGACCCCGACGGGGCTCTTCGTCGTGCCGTAGATGGCATCCCCGTTGACAGCCAGCCATTTGCCCATCGCGGCCAGACGCTCGGTCTCGAACGCCGCCAGCGTGCCGTCGGCCTTGGGACCGAGATTGAATTCGACATTGCCATTGTCGGCGACGACGTCGACCATCATGCGGATCGTGTCCTTGACGCTGAGAATGTTGCTCGGGTGTTCGTTGCGATTGTATCCATAGCTGTTGCCAAACCCGCGCCACATCGCCCAGGGCTTGGCCCGATCGATATTGGCGAAGTACTCGACATGGTAGAAATCGCCGTAAACGCCACGCGTGTCGGAGACGCCCTCTTTGCTCTGGCCGAACCGGTCGTTGATGATGACTTCCTGCCCCCGTGCGGCCGCCTGGTTGTAGTAGTAAGCCATGATCTGGCGGGCGCGCCAGTGCACGTAGCCGTGCTCCCACTCGCCGTCGAAGCACAGGTAATCAGGCTGGAACTTGTCGATCAGTTCCTTGATCTGCGGGACCATGAAGTCGTCAACGTATTCACCTGTCTCGCCGTCCCCGTCCTCGTCCTGGAGCGGCTTGATGCCCTTGTACCCACTCAGGTCCGCCTTCCCACGGTAGATCGGATTGTACCACTCGTAGAAGGAGTAGTAGAACCCGATCCGCAACCCGTGGGCGCGGGCCGCGTCGGTCAGTTCGCGCAGCAGGTCGCGCTTGGGACCCATCTTCATGGCGTTGCGATCGGTGTACTGCGTGTCCCACAGGCAAAAGCCGTCGTGGTGCTTGGCGGTGAGGAAGAAGTACTTCACACCCGCGGCCTTGAAGGTGCGCATCCAACGATCGGAGTCGAAGTCCTTCGTGAAGAAGCCATCGATTTCGCCGGTCGTGTGGTTTTTCGTTCCATCGAAGAAGTCGTCGTAGGGAACGCCGTGGTAGGTCTTATGGTGGTACTCCTTGACCGCCTTGTTGCCCGAGGTCAGCCAGTTCATGTACCACTCGGCGTACGCGACCCCGTAGGGCGTGTCCTTGCGCGGGGTCCAACCGGGCACGGCGTACGGACCCCAGTGGGCGCTCAGGCCGATCTTGTCGTTCTCGAACCAGTCGGGCATCGGGTGCGTGACGAGCGACGCCCACTTGGGTTTGTAGGGTCCCGCTTCGATTACGTCGGCCAGCATCGGATGCAGCGCCTCTTCATCCGGATCTTCAGTCGGCAACTGAACACTCGCGGAAGTCATGTCAACACCGGGGTCGCTCGTTTGGTCGGTTGACTTGGTAGCGCGACAGCCTGTCAACAATGCCGCCGTCACAACGAGTACGATGAGGGTGGAAGCCAGATCCTTGCACACAGGTATTCTCCTTACGAAGTCGCCACTATGAAAGACTGTTTCCAGCGATTCGAGACTACGTAACGAGCTACCCGCTGTCAATAGATGATCGGGTGGCAGCGTCAAGGCCGCCGGCCTTGGCGATGGGGCCGGGCAAATCCCGGAAGGACCATCGCCAGGCTGCGCTTGACGCCGCCACCCATGATGTTTCTGAGAGATCTTCTACTTCCCCGTGGCGCGCTTGCGGAGTGTTTGATGGGCCGCATCGACCTGCTGGATCTTCTGTTCGGTCGCGATGAGTTTCTCCGGCGCCTCCATCTCCTCGTACAGCGCTTTGAGCTGCACAAGGGACAGCTTTCGCGCCGCGATTCCCACCATCTGAACGATGAGCATCCCCTCGGAGTCACGGTTGAGCAGCTCGCCCAGATGCAGGGCCGTCTCCAGATACGTTTCGGCGCTCACGTAGTCTTGAGCCTCCTTCGCCGTCTTGGCTCGCTCCACCAGTTCGAAGCAGATCTGCCTGACGGTGGCGCAGGACGGCATCACGATCGCCATGACCCGGTTTCGCTCGCTCTCTTCGAACTCGACGATGTTCTGCTCGGTCAGGGCAAACAGATAGGGTTCGTCAGCGAACACGATCGCACCGTCCCAGTCGACACTCAGCAGCGTCGCGACCGTCTCATCCGCCTTGCCGGCATCCCAGAGTTCGAACGCCTGGGCGATCTTCTTCGCTTCCGGCGAGCTTTCCTCGTTGAACCTGACATCCTCCAGCGTCGTCTGCTCGGACAACGTGTAGTCGGCTGGGACATCCAGACTGAACTCGGACGCATCCATCTCCGCATCCACGACGAAGTTCTCAAGTTCAAAGACCAACTGGTCTCTCGGTGGCTTCCGCGCCGTCGAAACAATCTCAATCGTCACGGGACGAGCCGTCTTGACTTCCGCCCAGAGCGTGGTCTCGTTACGGAAGTACTCGTCCTCGTGCGTTACGCGGAATCCGCGAACCGTGATGCCATCAATGGTCTTCTCGCCGAGATCCTCTTCGGTTCCGTCGCGCAAGCGCCACAGTTCCTCGATCGGGCGCGAGCAGAGCAGCAGGAGTTGGTCGGCGCCGGTGTTGGTGAATTCCTCGGCGCCTTCCATGTAGCGAGCGCTCTTGAACTGATGGAACAGCAACAGGGACCGGCGCGATTCGAGGTCCACGATCGTGCTGACGGTCCCGGCCCCCACCCTGTCATCGAAGCGGGCCCGGCCCTGCTGATAGACACGGCCCAGGACGGCCTGATGAGCGTCGCCCAGACGAATGGTCAGGTCGAAACGGTAGCTGCTTCCCTGGATCTGTTCGAGCACGTCGGCCAGGACGAGCCCACTTGTGCCGAACGGGGCAAAGATGGCGAGCGCGACAACCACCGCGATCCCAACGATAGAGAGTTTCAGTGCAGAACGAGCCATGATGAATCTCCAAATCATGACGGGAGTGAGCCTCAGAGCAGTCTTGCGGGCATTCGCATGCGCATCCAGAGCGTCGCTCAGGATGCGGTCGTGCGTCTCGGCGTCCATGCGGAACCGCAGATCGCGGAGTCGTTTGTCAATGCCGTTGCGCCCACTCATTGCTCGTCCCCCGTCGTTAGCGTTGAACGCAGCTTCTCCTTTGCGTAGCGGTACCGGCCCTGGGCCGTCCGCAGCGAGACGCCCTGCAGATGGGCGATCTCACGAAAACTCATGTCGGCCGTGACATGCAGAAGAAGCGCTTCACGCTGCTCGTAAGGCAACTCACACACCACTCGGGCCATTTGCTCGGTCTGCTCTCGATCGACCAAGGTCTCGAATGGTTCTGGAGCGGCCGCTGAGCAACCGGCCGACGCAGCGACCGCAGTCTTGGCGGACTTGCGCCGGCGCAGCACGTCCCGCGCCCGGTTGGCGACACACGTCGCCAGATAGCTGCGCAGAGATCCCTTGAGCCGGAACGACCCGTCAGCAGCAGCGAACTTGACGAAGACATCGTGTACGACATCCTCGGCCGCGCTCGCGTCCCTCAGCAGGGCGACAGCCAGCGTCAGGAGCCGTTCGGCGTACTTGCGGTAGATCTGCGCCAGAGCACGGGAGCTACCGCACAGGAACCTCAGTTTCAGCAATTCGTCTTCCAGCATTCATTCGTCCGACATACGGAAAATGGCCATTTCAATCATACCACGATCCAGACCCGCCCGGTGATATGGAAAAAGACCACTCTGTCCACCGAATCAATGGGAGTCGCGTGCGATAACGGGTGAACTCGACCGGCCACAGGCCGTATCACTTCGGACGGCATGGTCGCAATTGGACCGGAATGCCCAGAAGAGACAACGACGCGTCGCTTGGTCGCAACCGCACCGAGTGACGTCGATCGACATCGAGAAGGAGAGAGCCATGCAGTTGCAGCCCTATCTCAGCTATAACGGCCGATGTGAAGCAGCGATCACGTTCTATCGCGAGGCCCTGGACGCCAAGGTCGAGATGTTGTTGCACTTCAAGGACATGCCGGAGTCCGAGACGCCCCCGCCCGGGGCCGAGGACAAGGTCATGCACGCGACGCTCCAGATCGGAGAGTCGATCCTGATGGTCTCAGACGGATGCAACCACGACGGACCGACCTTCGAAGGCTTTTCGCTGTCATTGGTGCCGGCCGACGAAGCGGAAGCGACGCGCTTGTTCAACGCGCTAGCCGACGGGGGCGAAGTGCAGATGCCCCTGGCCAAGACGTTCTGGTCGCCCTGCTTCGGAATGGTCAAGGACCGGTTCGGCGTCTCCTGGATGATCAACGTCGGCGAATAGGACGCGCTGCGCCTCGAGCAAAAGCGAGAACCGCGCACCACCAGCGAGCGCCGTCCACGTGCCCATAGCGTCGCGACGCCTTGCGGGTGACGGTCTATCTGGTGGCCGTCTTACGCGGCCGGTTCCATCGAGAGATAGTGAGCCTTCTCCTCCTTGGGGACGAGAAGGTAATCGCACTCGTGCTCGTTGTCCTCGGACCAATTCACGTTGGGAAAGGCGGCCATCTCTTTGAGCCCGATCATCTCCGACTCAACCCCATTCTTGACGACCTGAAGAATGACGTAGCCCAGTTCGCCGACGAGATCCGACAAGCGATCGTTGGGTCGAGTGCCGTCCGCTGGATTGATCTCATCGCCCTTGTGGAGCACCTCACAAATGACGGGGGGGCGGCTCTGGGTTAGCGTCGTTCTCATGCCCGAGAGGACATCCAGCTCCGCCCCTTCAACATCAATCTTGATCAGCGCGATGTCGGGCTCCTGGAGCGTCGGCCAGATCGAGTCAAAGGCACAACAGACGACGTGCCGGGACGTCAGCTCTCGGGAATGCCACATCTCCGGACGGAGCGTGGCCGAGCAGTCGACGAAGGCGCCTTCGAGATGAGACAGAGATCGAAGGCCGTCCGCATCGGCCAAGGCGGTGCAGATGACCTGGCACTCCGACAGTTGATTGCGATGCACAATCTCATTGACAAACGAAACGCATTCCGGGCTGGGTTCGAAGCCAATGTAGTGGCCGTGGGAGCGTGCGGCGATGAAATCGGCAAGGGTTTGGCCGCAGTTGACGCCAATATCGACGAAGGCGCCCTTGCGCCGGCCAAGGATGTGACGCATCAACTGAGTGCGCCAACCCGGGCTCCAGAGCACCCAGTTCCAGGTCCCAACACCATCGGCTCTCAACTGGATCGATCGCCCCCCGCAATCGAGAGGGACCTTGCTTCCCAAACGCCGCAACAGACGAAAAGGCAAGTGTGTCCGCAGCCGCTTGCATCGGCAACGGTACTGCATCCACCGTTGGACCAGATTCATGGTCGGAACCTCCGCACCGCCAGGGCCTCTACAGATTCCGAAAACAACGCCCCTGTAGGACCCGAAGCCCGCACTCTCTCTGACTACCTGATTTGTCCTCTACAGGGCCGCTGATCGCGACAGTGCTATCAGCCTTTTCCCGCACGAGGCCCCATGGACACATGCGCTGCCATGGCGTTTTCGCAGGCGCACAGTGTTTCTCGGACCCATGCCAATCTGCGATGCGACCCTCGGGCAAAATCGGAGAAATCTGGTCGGAACTTAACGGGATTCTCTCGGGCATTCCGGGCGGACCGTTGTCAAGACGATGGCGGGGTCCCGGCGCGGCGTGCTCTCTGTATCCGCGCAGCCCCACCCGGTTTTTGGGACGTCAGGTGACGTGGAACGCGCCGGTATGTGATGGTCACGCTTGGGCCGTCTTCTACCTGGCCTGGAGTTCCAGGACCGCCTCGGCGAACGCCTGG